>CAZJLG010000222.1:0-3034 GCA_964546665.1 uncultured Candidatus Bathyarchaeia archaeon | reverse complement strand
TGCGTGAATTTCTCCCAAGGCAACTCCAGTATAGGCACCTTCATGGGGCAAACCTGCACACAGTCGCTGCATCCCGCCTTCGTGCACTTCAAGGGTTCCCTCTGCAAACCCAAGAAGCTGAACCTGTTAAGGAAAGCCAGCAATGCGCCGTGAGGACAGAAATACTTGCACCAGCTTCTCGGAACATACGCCGCAAAAGCCAGCACCGCCCCCAAAATAACGAAACGAGCCCACAGCAGAGGACGAACAGCAAAAACTCCTGACATGAAAGAGTCAACGTTGCTAGCCAGATTAGCGACTCCGTTTGGAATAACCGCAAACAATGTATCAGCTGGACTCAAAGCACTGAGCGGGGCTATAGCAAAATCTCCCAAAGCCGCCTTGACGCCCTCACCTGAGCCGGAAGCCACAGCCGCAGCCACAGACCCGCTGACAATGAGAACAACCAGCAAAACAAGGTACTTAACGTAAATCATCCAACTGTGGGTTCTGTCCGAAAGCTCCAACCGCTTAATCTTTATGTATCCTATCAGATCCTGAACCAAACCGAAGGGACAAACCCAGCCGCACAAGGACCTGCCCAGCAACGCGGCAACCACAACAAACGACGCCAAAGGAATCAGCGGCAAAACCGCCTCACTCAACATCACCTGAAGCATCGCCAAAGCGTCGCCCATTGCCTGCTGCTGAAGCCCCAAAGTGAACATAACCGGAAGAACAATCGCGAAGGGTCCCACACCAAAAACAACGGCAACAAACATCAGAAAAGAGAGAAACTGAACAACCTTTCTGATGACCTGTGTGCTGGAAAAGTTTCTGCCGCGAGGCGCCGCCGCTTCTGTTTCCGTCATTCTTCAGTCATGTCTCCTGCCAAACTTGCTCCATTCTAGCTTCTAGGCAATAGATAAAGACCTGAGTCCCACTAACAATAAAAATGTTATCTCCTTCCAACCGCTCTTACGTTCTCCACCCTAATCCAAGGCGCAACCAGCTGCCCCAGCTTCCTAACATTACTGCCAAGAGCCGAAACGTTCCTCAAGACATCAAAAACCACGCCAGCAACCATAGTCCCCCGCACAGCATAAGCCACCTCTCCGCCCTCAATCTTCCAAACAGGAGTCGCCACAACAGAAAACTCGCCACTCTCCGCATTGCTGCTATGGGCACCCTGAACCCCCAAAACCAGCAGCCCCTCATCAACCTCAGCCACAAGCTCCTCAGCCGACAGGCTTCCCTCCTTAAACACGAAGTTGCTTGCCTCTAACACTGGCGTCGACGCATACGGGACAAGCCCAGACCTCGAAGCGTTTCCGGTGCTCTCTGTTCCAGCCCTGTTAGCTGTGTAGCTGTCATACAGATAATTCTTCAGCACGCCCTTGTCTATGACAACAGTTTTTTGGGATGGAACGCCTTCATCATCAAACTTTCTTGTTGACAGACCTCCCTCAAGAAGCCCATTATCATTGATGGTAACAAGTTCTGAGGCAACCTTTTCTCCGATTTTATCCTTGAGGGCAGACCTTTCTCTCTGAACATAATCCGCCTTAACAGCATTAATCACCGTATAATAGAGAAGCGAACGAAACGCAGCCTGACCAAAAATCACAGGAAACACCCCAGACTCGATCTTTTTGGCTCCAAGAGACGAAACAGCCTGCCTCGCAGCCTCCGTTCCAATAGCCTCAGCGTCAATGTCATAGGTTCTCGCCGCATCCATTTCAAAACACGCCGGAGTCACATCTGCGCCATCCCGAGCTATGGTCTCCATGGAGCATCCAACAGCTGTGCCCCTGTCATAGGCTTCGACGCCGTGAGAGTTAACAACAGCTGTATGAAAGACAGTTGCTCCAACTCCTCCGCCAACCGCCAAAGCCCGCTTGTCATAGGCTTCAACGGCTTCCAGCATCAAAGCAGCAGCTTCCACCAGCTCATCGGAGGAGAGGTTCACTATCTTTTTGTCGTATGTTCCTTTTGTTTCGCAGTAACTTTTTTGGCTAGGCAAATTGTGCCAGTTCTTGTCTGGTCTGCTAGCTATAGCCGCCCTGAAGGCTCTCTCCGCAGCCTCTTCTATGCTCTTAAGTGTTAACGTGTTTGTGTAGGCGAAGCCGACTGCCTTCCCATAAACTGCCCTTACTCCTAGACCCTGATCCATGCGTTTAGCGCTTCTGACGATTTGTCCCCGTTCAATGTCAATTGAGGTGCCGCTGTTCATGCTTAGGTATGCTTCAGCTTCCTCAGCGCCGCTTCTAAGCGCAAAATCAACTGCCCTCTTCCCAAAATCCATCAATTCTTGCATTTTAGGCTCCGCCACCCACAGTCACCTCTCCCACCCGAATATGCGGTCCGCCATCACAGATGAAGGCAGTTTGACCCTTGCCGCATCTTCCAGGCCACAACTCAAAGTCTCTGCCAACCGCCTCCACCTTATGGAGGGTCTCAAGGGCGTTCCCGCTTATTGACGCGCTTCTAACAGGGTCTCCCAGTTTGCCCTTAATGATTTCATACGCCTCTTGTATGCCCACCTGAAATGTGCCATCCAGGTTCGCCTGTCCGCCCCTGAAACTCTTCAGGTAGTAACCAAAATCTATGCCTTCGATTAGTTCTTCGAAGCGGCTGTCTCCGGCTGCAAGGTAAGTGTTCCGCATTCTGATGATGGGTTCACCTCTGAAGTCTTCGGCTCTGGCGTTTCCTGTGGGCTCCATGCCGAGTTTGTGTGCGGTTTCGCGGTCGTGCATTAGCCCAGTTAAGGTTCCCTTCGTGATTAGCGGGGTTTTTTGTGTCCTGACTCCCTCATCGTCATACTTGAAGGAGCCGAAGGCGCCCTCGACCGTGCCGTCATCGTAGACTGTAACCAGGTCTGACCCTATCTGTTTTCCGAGTTTGTCGTAAAGCGCGGAGCCGGACAAGGTGAGGTCTGCCTCTGCCAGGTGGCCCATAGCCTCATGGATAAAGACGCCCACAACGTTTGGTCCCAACACCGCTGGGAAGCTTCCGCCCTTCGGCGTCTTAGCCTTCAGCTGCTCTACCACCCGCT
>CAZJLG010000221.1:0-3044 GCA_964546665.1 uncultured Candidatus Bathyarchaeia archaeon | reverse complement strand
ATCTCATCCATCATGTCTTTTCCTCTTCCGTTAGGCACCAAATCGTAGATGGCAATCTGGTCAACCCCAAGACCTGACACGAAATCTATCATTCTGGGAATCTTAGCGAAGTTGCTTCTCAGCGCCATCGTGGTAACCACCACCTTCAAGTCCACATCAAGGCAGGCTCTGATGCCTCTCAATGATTTGTCGAAGGTTCCGGGCACGTTTCTGAGCCTGTCATGAACCTCAGGGTCCGTTGAATCGATCGGTATGCCCACAGCCATGATGCCCGCATCCTTGAGCTCCCAAGCCACCCTATGGTCTATCAGCACCCCGTTTGTGAGCATTGCAGGAATAATCCCCGCATCAACACAGTGTTCGGCGACGTTCAAAACGAAGTCTTTCCGCAGCAAAGGTTCGCCGCCGCTGAAAATCAAAGCCTCTGTTCCAAGCAGCGCCAACTCATCTATTGCCTGAGCCGCTTCCTTCAAGGTTAGTTCGTTGGGGAATGCTTCCCGTGCATCGGCGTGACAATGTAGACAGCGGAGGTTGCATGCTTTGGTGACGGCGAAGGACACAATCTGTGGGGTTTCATGTTTTCCTTTCAGTCCCTTGCCTGTGAGCTTCTGTCTGACAAGCAATTGAAGGAGTTTGATGCCCACGCCCATCTTCGTCAATCTCATGGAAGGTTTCTTTTTAGTTTCGGGATTTTGAGTAAATCACCCACGTTTGGATGAATTTACGTAGAACCCACGCCGTGGCGAAAACCACGACAGCGATGACAATGGCGATTAGCAGGTTGTTTCCGATGTCGATCTGTGATGAAAGAAACTGCTGCTCTGGAGCAAGGTCACTGATTTTGACTTCGTCTATGGTGACCTCCGAGTCGTGTCCAATGTAGACCTCGGTTCCGTTTATGATTGAGCCCTGAGGATTCTGCACCCCACTTATTGCCTCCACATCCTGTTCTTCCCCGTTCACGTACAGGTGCATACCCGTGGATGTGCGCGTGAAGGCAACGTTGATCCATCTGTTCAGAGAAACAACCGGTTCTGTGGTCAGTATTTCGTTGAATCCTCCGGAATCAGTGAATACGCAGCCGCTGAGAACACCTGCCCCGTTCTGTTCTGGGCTCGGCTTGATGGCAAGCCCAAAGACTCTGGTGACGTCCTCTATTTCAGCACCTGTCCGTGTGACCTTTACGACAATGTTGTTGTAGGTTGCGTTTGTGAAGGCTTTGACGTTTATCCATGCATCGATTTTCAGTTCTTTTTGGATGTCCAAGTTCGTGGAGACGGGTATGTATATGGGCTGAGGAGTGGGCGGAAAGCCCACTAGAAAAGCTATGGGCACGTACACGAAACTGCCTTGGCTAAAGTCTAAAGCTTTGTCAAATTTTCCGTCAACAAGTGCTGGTTCGCCGCCTATGGTTCCATGATTGATGCCCATGGCGTCTGGGGTTATCTCCATGTAATCGTTTGGCAGGATTTCGTCAAGATGCCATAAACCCACAGTCTGAGCATCAGTGCACTGCGCTTTTGGGATGTTTACGAATCCTAAGTTTAAGGTGACAGCCAGAAGCATGACTAATGCTAATCCAGCTGTTTTTGTTGGTTTTTTTTCTTTCATTCTATAGTCTCCCTCGGTTATGTTTGCGGATGCTACGCCCGTAAATTGTAGCGGTTATAGTTGCAGGAACCAAAATTATCAGAAGTAGTGCCGATGATGGAAACTCGGGGATTTCTGATTCTAAGGTGGTGTCGACTGTGAAATAGACTGTGCGATTATCCAAACGAGAAACTTCGTTGTTGATAGTGTATTCCGCAAAAACTGTTACATTATGCGAACCGTAAGACAGTGTTGGCAAATTCACTTCCCCAGTGATTATTGCTTGGAACGAATTTTCGCGTGGATGGATTATTAACGGAATTGTGTTATTGTTCAGTCCATCTAAACTATAAGTCATCGAAACCCCGAGGTTGCGAAAAACCAAGGAATTAACACTGACATTTAGAGTAAGCAAAGTGTTATTATACGTAATGTTAGACGGAGATTTGATGAAAATTTCAGAGGCTAAAGGATAGCCTGCTTGAACAACGGAAACTGATGCATCATCTAACATTCCTCCACACAATTTATCCGCTGCAGGTGATGAAGACGAAGCACCAACATTCGAGATTCCTAACAGAACCAAACTGGAAACTGGAATCACCAAAATCAGCAACTGTAACCTTGAAGATTTTCTTGCAGAAACAAGCATATCCGCGTTTTCTCCGCTGTAATCTGGCTGAAAAGTTTCTCTTAGCTCTCCCTGCGGAACAGGGGCGTTCTTAAGGCGGAACGGGGCGATTCCAAAAGTTTAGTCTGACTTGCGGGCTCTGATTTTTGTGAGCATCCTCAGCCCCTCTATCAGGAACAGGAACAAGGCTGCGGCGGTTATCAAGGTTAGCAAGAGGAAGAAGATTTTGAATTGTTCAGTTTCGACGGAAAAATGGATTGCCAAGACAACCAATTGTGTGATCAGTATGCACAGAAAAAGTAGGGAATAAATCAGCGGGTTCGGAACAAGGTGTCTGCCAAGCCAGACGTAGCCTCGGACAGCAACTTTTTCTTTCACAACATAATTGCCCAACTCATCCTTTGTCAGCAGACCCATGTTTTCAAGTTTCTGCAAGTGCCTATAGGCTACGCTGGGGCTACTGAGGTGCACGCCCCTCATGACGTCCCTTGGACCAACAAGCCCCTTCTTCTTAACCACATACAGGTACACTTTCAGGGTAACGCCTTGCAGTCCACTGGTCTCTGAGCCTGACAAAACAACTGCCCCATCTGTTTGCGACAAGGTTTTAATCTGAATATAAATTTTTGCTGTGAAGTATATTGTTTGTTTTGCTTTAGTCAATATACAAAACCTGTTCTGTTCTTGTCGAGAACATTTCTGTTCTTCGGGGAGAATTATATTGCTCATTTCCATATTGTATGGGATGGAGATGAAAAAATGAACTCTGAAAAAAAGTTGATTGCATGCAGTATCCTCGCCTTAGCTATTGGTATTTCTTCGG
>CAZJLG010000220.1:0-3046 GCA_964546665.1 uncultured Candidatus Bathyarchaeia archaeon | reverse complement strand
AAATACTTCTTTGACAGCCCAAAAAACAGGTTCCTTGCCTTCCTGAAAGAAGGAAAACGATGGTGCATCTCAAGAGACCGAACATGGGGCTCGCCCTTGCCCATTTGGGTCTGCGAAAAATGTGGAGCCAAAACGTTGGTGGCAAGCAAGCAAGAGCTGATTGAGAAAGCTGTGGAGCTGCCAGGCAAAGATTTTGAGCTTCATAAGCCTTGGATTGATCGTGTGATACTGAAATGTGACAGCTGCGGCGGCAGAATGCTGCGGGAACATTTTGTTTTGGATGTCTGGCACAACAGCGGCGCTTCTCCGTATGCAAGATTTACGGATGAAGAATTCGCTAAGTTGGTTCCCGTGAACTTTTTGACTGAGGCTGTGGATCAGACCCGGGGCTGGGCAAACTCGCTTCTTCTCGAACATGTAATATTTACAGGCAAACCTGAGGCACCCTACGAAGAGTTTCTGTTTCAGGGCTTCGTCTTGGATGCTAAAGGCAGAAAGATGAGCAAGAGCCTCGGAAACGTGCTGGAAATCAACAAGATGCTTCAGGAACGCTCAGCAGACATCACCCGTTTCTACTTCCTGTGGAAATGCTCACCAATAGACTCCATGAACTTCGACCCCAAAGAGCTGAAGGGGCGCCCCTACCAAGTAATGAGCACGCTTTATCATCTTCACAACTTTTTCATGCAAAACGCCGAATACGACAACTTCAACCCGAAAAAGCACACACTCGAATGGGCGACTAAACAGAATGTCCTGAACGACCCAGACAAATGGCTCATATCCAGACTACAGGGTCTAGTGAGAGAGTTCACCGAAAAAGCGGAGGAATGCGAATTCAATTTTGCGTTATCCGAACTTGAGGACTTTATTGTCAACATTCTGAGCCGCGAGTACGTGCCCATGATCAGAAAAGACCTGTGGAGCGACGACCCAGAAACGCTAAACCGCAGACTAGCAGTCTACTCGACCCTCTGGTACGTCCTGAAAACGCTGGTTCTGCTCTCTAACCCAGCCTCCCCCTTCATAAGTGAAGCTCTTTACCAAGCAGTCTACAAGAAACTGGACGATTCTCTCCCTGAAACAGTGAATCTGGACAGCTGGCCCACACCAGACATAGACTTGGAGGATTCCGCCTTAGAAGAAGAATTTGATGTTCTGCTAACAACTCTTCCAATTGTGTATTCTGCTCGGCAGGATGCTCAGCTGAAACGTCGCTGGCCCCTAGCAAAAACAGTAGTTGTTGCACCAGAAAAGGCTCAGAAAGCCCTGAAGAAGCTGGAAGAACTGTTTCTTGAACTTGGGAACATAAAGGCTGTTGAATACGCGGATGAACTTCCTGAGTTTGACTCTGAACGATGGGCGCTGTCTTCCGAAGGTGAAGTGCAGGTTTTGCTTGACAGAACTCGTGGTGATGCTCTTGAAGGCGAAGGCCTTATGCGGGACCTAGCCCGCCGCGTGCAGTCGCTCAGGAAAGAGCTGGGCTTTTCGCCAACAGACATAGTTGAGGCAGTTCATGTTGCAGAACTGGACGACAAAGATATGGAGCTGCTGAAGCCTTTCCTCACTGAAATGAAGGAGCTTGTTAGAGCCAGAAATGCTCTTGTTCATGGGGAACGGATTAACATCAATGCTGAGTGGCACGAAAGCAAATTGGACAAAAAGAAAGTGTATGTTGCCGTTCTGTAGACTCTAAAATTTGTGGTGGCATGCCCAAACTCAGGTCTATGTGTTGTCTTGTGCACGTAAGAAGTATGCTAGACGACTGAAGAGAGACACTATTGTGGAAACCACGATTCCAACAATAACAATGCTATACATTAGTTGCTCTGGAAAAAGCAGTGTTAATCCTATTCCGCCGTACATCAGGCTACCGTAATATTTGCCCACCGGGTCGTAGATTGTCCGCTTCGCGTAGAAGCTTGTTAATATGAATTGCACAAAAACAGCAACTATGAGAAGAAAAATCCACAATGGATAAACTTCTTCAAGAACGAACATCAGGAACATACAGGACACAAATATGAAGTCGACAGTCACATCAAAGTAGGAGCCGAGCCTTGAGGTTGCTCCAAGTTTGTTGGCGGCATAACCGTCCAGAAAGTCTGTGCATATAGCAAAAACAAACAGAAAATATGTTGCAGCTTGGATTTGTTGATTAAATGCGTAGAGAAGAAAGGGTAAGGCAACTAAACGAAGAGAAGTAATTGCCCACGGAACAGTTTGTCTTTTCAAGGGAAGATTTCGCGCCCAGCCTGCTCAGCAATATCCAACGGGTCACCATCTCCTTCATTCGGAGTACTTGTGAACAAAGACAGAACATTTGTAACGACTCCATTATGGTCTTCAACAGCTTGTTGCAGGTACGCCTCTGTACTTCCATCACTGCCTCCCGATGTGACCAGTATTACCGTATCTATTCCTTGCAGGTCACCTATCCTTTCAAGGTGCCTTTTGATGGTTGAACTCGGATTTCCTCCATACACTGGAGACCCTAACGCCAAAAGAGAATAATCAGACAGGTCTGTTGGAGCTTCTGAACTTGCTGTTGTAATCTCTACTCTCCACCCATTTTCTACAAGCCCATCAGCAAAGGCGTAAGCTACATCCTTCATGAAGGACGATAAACCTGGATGATAAATGACTAAAGCTGTTTCGGAGCCGTCCGCATTCAACACATCGATTCCGCTGACGTAATCATTATTTATTTTAAAGAAAACGAACCCTAAAACACTGGCAACAACGATGACAAAGGCAATAACTGCAATTAAAACAATTTTTTTCCATTTCTTTTCTGGCCAAAGTTTCATGTCAACACGCACCCCATTCATCGTGTAACAGGATAAAAATGCTCAACTATATTAGTTTTTGTCGCCACTCATTTCAGTAAGACCAGACAGTTGATAACCCAGCAGGAGATTTGGTAATATTGGATAAACTCAAGTTTGGTGTTTTTCTTCCCTTTTATGCTTTCAGAAACGCAGAGACATGTTCACTGTTCAATCTTATTCGAGAGGTCACCCATGAATGTGAGCGGCTAGGATAC
>CAZJLG010000219.1:0-3056 GCA_964546665.1 uncultured Candidatus Bathyarchaeia archaeon | reverse complement strand
GTTCTCGGCTCAGACCCCTACGCAGAATTGGCAGTGCTTTCCGTGGACGCTCCAGAGGACGAGTATGTGCCTCTTGAAATTGCCAGTTCATCGAACCTGAAAGTTGGCGACCCCGTTATGGTCGTCGGCACTCCTTACGGATTAGCTGGCTCGATGAGCACAGGGTTTGTCAGCGCCTTAGGCAGAACATTGAGTGCGGAAACTACAGGCGGATACGTCATAGCGAACGTCATCCAAACCACAGCGCCCCTTAATCCAGGCAACTCTGGGGGTCCAGTTCTGAATTATGATGGTCAGGTTGTGGGAATAGCCACAGCTATTGTAGAGGATTCACAGGGATTGGGATTCGCGATACCGTCTAACACTATAATAAGAGAAATCAGTGATCTGGTCAACACAGGCTCTTACGACAATCATCCGTGGCTGGGAGCCTCAGGAACCGACATGAATTACGAAATCGCTGAAAGAATAGGCGCCGACGTCACTTACGGCTGGCTGATTGCTAAGGTTACAAGCGGAGGACCATCAGACAATGCAGGCTTGCAAGGCGGAACAAAGCAAGTTACAATCGGAGACCAGACCGTGGTTATTGGCGGAGACATAATCGTTGCTATTAACGGAGAAAGAATAACCAGCCTAGACGACCTCTCAGCATATCTGGAAGAGTACACCCTGCCAGGGCAAACAATCAGCGTAACAATAGTGCGAGACAACCAGACACGCAACATTTCACTTGAACTCGACAGCCGCCCCACATCCACATCTGCAACATAACAGCTGCAGCCAAAATGCCCCATTTTCTTTTTTTATAAAACTAAACTGCCTTTTTTAGTTGCCCAGGGTGTTCAGTAGTGCCAGAGTAATGTACAGCGCCTCTTCTGTTCTAACTGTTTCAGTTCCCTGATAAGGAATGGTGTTCACCGTGAAGTCGGCAACTCTCTCCAAGCTAAGGTTTTCTTGCGCCACAATCTCCTGAAGCCCCTGACTTGGCGCACCAAAAGCCACCAGAATTTTTCCAGCTTTCTTCCATCGTTCTGAAAGCTCATCACTGACCTGCGCCAAGGGAGTTCCCACTTTGGATGTGGCAATCACCAAATCAAAACGATGCGACTTGGTTAGCTGCCCAAAAGAAACATTTGAGGCTTTCACGGTGTAGCCCCAGTAAGATTTAATCTCTGCCTGCTTCGCCAAGGTCACTTCGGGGTGCTTGCCCGTTTTTGTTACCTTGACGGTAACTCTTCTGTTCACGGGCAGTTGTGCGTCAGGAATCAGCAACGGTCGTTCTACGCCTATGTCCACAAGCGACCCTGACTCGTTGACTGATACAATAGCGCCTTCCCTGTATTCGCCCATCTTCAGTTTTCGTGCTCTTTTTTCCAGAGGATGATGGGGCGTACGCAGAGGCGGAAGAATACCCGCATACCGTAGCTCAGGCTTGATTTTGAACAGCCGCTTCCGCAGATACTGGGGCGTCTCCACATACGACAGAAGGGTGACAATCAGATTCCTGTCCAGGTTCTGGCTGGCATCCGCCTTGTCGGAAAACACAACAATTTCGTTGACGCGAAAGATGGCGGCTGCTCGGGCAATCAAACCTATTTCCAAGGTTTTCTCTCGCAGATGAGGAATATCCGAGACTATAGAAACGGGCACGGCTATGGCAAGCTTGCGGTCACGTCTTTGCGTCATTTCATGTTCACTCAAGAG
This sequence comes from uncultured Candidatus Bathyarchaeia archaeon, assembly GCA_964546665.1. Taxonomy (GTDB): domain Archaea; phylum Thermoproteota; class Bathyarchaeia; order Bathyarchaeales; family Bathyarchaeaceae; genus Bathyarchaeum. Next base: position 1,349 of record CAZJLG010000219.1, on the reverse strand, counting down.
TTTAACAAAAATCGCAGGACATATATCCGGCGGGGAAAGGTTCCAAACACATCTTCGACAACAAATCTGTTAGTGGCAAGCATATCCTCTAAAACATTCTGAGACCTCAAGTCTGAATCATAGAAGGTTATGTTGCCGAGCTCAAACAACATCAAATACTTCACATTTTGCGTTTCAGAGCTTTCAATCAAGAAAGTATAATTGAAGGAGGGCTTGTAAGCGTCAACGGGCAACTCGGGATACTGTATCGGCTGCTCCTGATTTGGGTCAGCCGCCAGCAAATAGAACTCCACCATGTCAGCACTGAAGTAGTTACCAGCGCAGAGAACCACTATCTTCTCATCTGCCGTTACATGCTCAGCCACATACTGGCTTGCCTTGTCAATCGGAATATTAACATGATCAAATTCTACCCACACGTAGGCTTCCCATGCGCTGTAAACGACGGAAACGCTTACCACCAAAACCAAGGCGGCGGCAGCAACTTTGGCGAAGTTCTTTTGGCGGAAGCTGATGTTCGGCGCTTTCATCCTGTCCCTGGCTTTGTCCCAAAGGAACAGAATCGTCTCTGAAGCGGAGACAGCTAAGATTGGAAAAACTAAGGTTATGTAACGCCAGTCCTTGCTGGTGATGATGGTAAAGACGGCGTAGACGGTGGCGAAGGTTATCAAAGAAAATTTGTCGCCATCATTTCTTCGCCACATCCAGAGCCCTAACCCCACCAAAGAAAGGAGATAAAGCGGAAGAACAATCGGGTGTCTGTGAGGATAGGGCTGAGTCATTTCGATAAGGTAAAAGATGGGCGTGGGAAACCGTGTACTATACGCAAGCCTCTCCTCGTTGCCCATACCCGCCACATACATCCATTTTCCGAGCATCTCTGAAGCATACTGCTGATACGTAAGAATAACCCATGGAGAAATAACAGCTAACGCAACTATCAGAATCAACAAAAATTTGCTAAGTTTGATTACAAGACGCTGCTTGACGAAATAGAGCAGACTTATCAGGATGATTATGCCGCCGATCACCATCTGATACTTTACAAGAAATCCTAAGCCAAGGGCTATTCCTGTCAGAATCAGCAGCTTGTCGTCTTTTTTGCGTAGCCACGAGAAAAACAGGAACAGCGAAATGGAGAAAAAGAACATCAGCATCGTTTCGATTAGCGCCATTCTACATAAGGTGACGAAGCCAGGCATCGCAGCCAACATAAAGCTTGAAATCAAAGCGGTTCTTGGTCCATACAGTTTGTTGGCGTACTCGAAAACAATCCAGAGGGAAAGGAGACCGAAGGTGACTGCCACTAATCGGGCTGAGAGCAGGCTTATCCCCATTACCTTAAAGAA
>CAZJLG010000218.1:0-3066 GCA_964546665.1 uncultured Candidatus Bathyarchaeia archaeon | reverse complement strand
ATCTTTTTGGCAAGCTGACTGCTTTTCTGCTCTCCCGGAACAATCTCCACATAAACTTCTGTTTGCTGAGCAATAGCATCTGGTGGTCCCCCAATAACCAACATTTCTTCTTCTCCAATGTTTAATCCAACAGCAACACGCAAAGGAACGCCGCGAACAAAATTTTTGGTTCCACGAATCATAAACGAGCCCTTCTTGAGGAACTGGCCAGAGGGAGGAGTTTTACTAACCTGATCAGGGTTTATCCAGTAGACGTTTACTGCACTCAACATTTCTCTCCAGGCTCTAGAGTAGGAAGCTGCTAGCTGGGCTGCCTCATTGATTGTCTGTTCTGGCGCAGTTTTTCCTTCAGTTTTGATGATGACAAAGGGTGCGCCCACAATTTCGGCGTGAAAAACTATGTCGTGGGGTTCCATGTGCTTTTTGATGAGAATCTCGTTTGTTGTTGCGTCCCTGCCGCCTATCACAAGGAAGCCGTCAGAGGAGCGGAACCACCTGAACTTCTCGAACCACTCCTTTTTTCGTCTCTTGGCTAGAGGTTGCTGAGTGGCTTTCGCCAAGGTAACCTGCGTTTTTGCCTTTTCTATCCTGGCGCGGGTCTCTTGGAGGGTTTTTTCTGCGCCTCTAAGCTTCTTCTCAGCCTTCTTTGACCTCGCATAGTAGTTGGCTGCGTTGTCTTGGATGGATTGGCGGAGGTTAAGGGAGAAAAGCTTGTTTTCCACTGAAACGTGAAGAACCTGATTTGCGGGCTCCAGAGACTTGAAGTAAACGTATGGGAGATGTCCAGCCAGTTTTTCCGCCTCCATGGTTGAGGCTATCTCTTTCCAAGATTTGTCGCTTCTTTTCTGTTCCATAATTTTCTGGAGCAGAGACTGGAGGTCTCCGAAGTGCATGTAGATGAGGTCTCCGATAGCCTTGTTTTTTGTTATCGGCTCCTTCAAAGACTCCAAAGCATTCTGCTGTCTCTGAAGAATCCTTTCCTGTCGGGCAACCTCGCTTTCAACGTCGCCTGTGGCTTCGTCGCTCCTTTCCACATCGGTTAGTTTGGCGTAGTAGTCATCAAGGGCGCTGTTGAATTTGTCGTACTCTTTCCTGTCAAATCCATCATAGGTTTTCAGCGGCACAGGAGTCACGTCAATCCAGCCGTTCGTTTCGTTGCCTACGATGCAGGGCTTCATGGCTCCCGATTTGATGACTGAGAGAAGCGTCTGGAGCTGATTGAAGATGACTTCAAGGTTCTGTTCTGTTAGAGAGGAGCAAGCCGCATGTTTGTTTACCTCTGAGCGGAGAAGGATTTCTTCAGCGTATGTTCCGCTGATGCTCAAAAATTTGGTTAAAGCCCTCACTATATCGGTTTCTCCAAGCTCCTTGATTTCCATCAATTCTTGAAGCGTCAGATGGAGCGGGTTTTTTCCTCGTGCAGGCGGATGCTGGAAGGTTTCGCCACGGAGAATGTTTCGGTCCCGCATTCTCTTGTATGTCATAGCCTGCAGGATTTTGCCTTCTGGATTAACTAAGATAATGTTTCCGCCGCCGAAAAGCTCTGCAACCAGCTGAAAGTCGCCGTATCTTGTGCTGATTTCGGTTACTGCGATGCGCTCAAATTCGTGTTGCCGAACCTCTTTGATTACTCCGTTATCGAGGTACTTTCTGAGGCTCATGCAGAAGGCAGAGGGCGTTGTTGGCGTTTCATGTGCGTAGGAGGTTAGATGCAGCCGTTTTCCAGCCTCAATAAGCAGCTGGAGCCGAGGCTGGTTTGGTTTCCTGAGCCTTAGAAGCAGCGTTTGGGTGCCGATTTGATAAATTTTTGCAACATGCGCACCATTAACCTCTTCGTTGATTTCGTGAGCGGCTGCGGCTACATCAAAGCTTGTCATTACTTCCTTCAACATTTTTCTCCTCAGGAGACAAGGAAACGGCTTTCCAGTTTAAATGAAATACCTATTCCATACGTCTATTCTGTTCCCTTTCTCTGCATAAAAAGGGTGCCGTCTCTGATTCACAAACAGCCTATTTCAGAACACTTGCTGTAAGGCTGTTTTTCTAGTGTCGTTTCTCTGTTCCTCTTTTTCGAGGTCAGCTACTGTCTCAGTTCTGGAGGTTCTTGCCAACGTTCTCTGATCGCCTAAGCAGTATAATGCCCATCCGATCAGCCAAAGGAAAATGGTGAGCGGCAAAAAAGCGATAATCCTTACTTGACGCCACACATGCCCCTTACCGTTAGAGCCGTTCATGTAACCACACAATCGATGTTACAATGCAGAGGATGTAAAGCTCTTATGAAGACAGGCTACATATCCGAAATATCACAGCCGAATCGTCTAGTTTTGATGACGACTGCTTCTTGCCCATAAAGAGGATTTAAGTAACTGCGAAGAGATTACAGGGTGTATGAATGCTTAGGGAAGCGAAAGTAAGATAAACAAGTGAAAAGTTATGGTGTCAACGGAAGCGCGGGATTAAATTTGGAGACTCTTAATGTTATTTACTGCATCAGAATCGGCTTAGGCGTTCTAGCCGCCCTGATAGCAACCTTGGTGGTGGACCTCAAAGTAGGCAATCCCCTCATCAACGGAATAACCGTTGCACTGGCGGTCTACATTCTCACCTATTACCTTCTCAAAATGCACTTCACCAACAAGGTGGAGAAGCCCACCAAAGTTCTTACCATGGGAATAGGCATCTATTTCTTCGTCTTTGTTTTCTGCTGGGTCCTCTTCACTACTCCGATGCTTACGCCTCCAGTCGCCGAGTTCACCGTAAACCCCGAATCTCCAGACCAACAGCTGGTAGTTGGACAACCAATAACATTTAATGCAACAGCCAGCGTTGACCCAGACGGAGATATAGTCAAATACTCGTGGAGTTTCGGAGACGGAGACACAGGAACAGGAGTAACAATCAACCACACATACACCGAAGCAAACGACTACATTGTCGGTCTAACCATCGTAGATGACAACGGAATAAGCATGTCAAACACAACAACCATATCAGTAAAAACCGTCTCCTAGCAGCAAAACACGAATCATATTAGCTTCCTAATAGAGGTACATTGTTGAAAAC
>CAZJLG010000217.1:0-3080 GCA_964546665.1 uncultured Candidatus Bathyarchaeia archaeon | reverse complement strand
CAGGCGATTCAATCAAAAGAGACCTGTTAATAAAAAAAATGCGAGGATCACTTTCACCTTCACGCAAACTTCCCTACAAGATTGGAAAAAAAGGATTCATCATTGAAACAGCCACCAGAATAACTTGACGCGGGTGCGCGCAGGAGGTGCGTCCAGTGGTGCTGGGGTGAGATTTAAGCACGAATTTACAATAAATAATACTTTTATCGATTCTTCTATGCGGGCGCATTTTAAGAAACGTGTTGTAGTTTTATTTAATTTTGACTTATTTGTTATCCCGAAAAGGCACATGTTGAAAAAGACCTCTATTTGGTTTGTAAACTTCTTGAGGTCTTGTTGTGGGAAGTTTCCAGAGTGTTCCGTTTATGGTTTTAGGTTGGACATCTGGTAGTTTTATTTTTATAGCGTTGATTAGTTGAGTAATTCGTATTCCTTGAGGTGCGGTTTTGAGAATCTCAATTCCTGTTTCTTGAATCCTTTCGGGTATTGTTGTCATAAGTTGTGAGTGATAAATTGTTGGATTTAAATTTGATTCAGAAAGCTATGACCGCGCAGAATGCTTGTTGTATTCGTGGTGAACAGAAACATGAAAAGACTTATTATGTATTGATATTCAATACGTCGATTAACAGGATTGTTTTTGGTGTATATGATGAGAAAGACTTCCCACAAATTCTGGAATTGGATTACTCGTAAAATGCATTTTGAACCTAAACCGAAAATAACTACCCACTTGAAGTGTAGCGAAATTAAAGTTCTAGTAATTAAAAATAAAGCAAGCCGCGTGCGCATTATGAAAAATTAAAGAAAAAAAGTTTAACTAAATCCTTCTTAAAGTCATATTGAATGTAACGTTTCGTCGCGCGCGCATTTTAGAACTTGGTTCTGAAGATTCCATAATAATGCCAAGAAAAAACATAATTAGTCATTTCAGCAAAAATTTTTTATTAACATCTGGCGAGTAAATGCTGTGATCATCTTGAGTTCCAAGAATAGTTCGATTCAAAAAAATGGACCAGTCAGGATTATCATTCTTATTGGCTGTATCATTTTATTGCTCGTTGGAATCGTGATTGCATTTGGGGGAGTGGCGTTGTTAGCCTATAACATGGGAACAGATGCTGATGGATATTCACAAAGCAACGTTTACGAGGTTAGAACTGATTCATATGCGTTTGCCCTTTGGGTAGGATCATCCAACTTTCCTTCGTATCTTACTTGGATGAGCGCCAAAGACATTGGACAAGCAATGTGGACAGTAGAACCGATTAATTCAGACAAGCCGCTTTTTGTGGGATGGGCAGAAGCTGCTGATGGCCAAGATTATCTTGAAAACGGAATCAGGTTTTCGACACCTCCAGTTTGGCACTGGTCCGTTGAAGCATATTATGCAGGAATTGAAATTCCCCCAAGTGTGACTTACAACCAAGGAGAGCCAACTAGGTCCCCTGCAGAGGAAACGTTCTGGCTGAAGACCGCTCAATCCAGTGGCACATCAAAGATAACATGGGATGCATTCTGGAAGCCCCTAGAAAACAGAACGGAAAACAGAAAAATTCTAATCATAATGAACGCTGACGGATCAAGAAACGTTGACGCAGACATCCGGTTAGGCTTCAAGGTGCCAATATTCGGTTGGCTGCCCTTTGTGCTTATCCCAGTTGGAGTAATCTGTTGCCTAGTCGGAGTATTTGTGATTAGACGCCAGAAAGCCAAGTATAGAGCAGTTGAGCAATAGAATACTGCCAGCGTTAAGCAAGTGGAAGGCTCAAGCTATTTTGGGGTTTTGGCTGTTTTCTTCATAAAGTAGACTGCAGCTATTGAGGCTATGGCTGCTATCAGAGCCAAAACTAGGGCTACGATTATGAGTGTTTGCAGGGTTTCCATGTTTTTATTCAGGTCGTTTTTTGTGGTTTCTAGGTCGTCTGCGGTTGCGGCTGCGTTTCTGAGATAATTTAAGTTGGCTGCAACTTCGTCAAGGGTTGTGTTCATTTCGGTCACAGTTGAGCTTAAAGCGGCTAGCTCGGATTTGGTTGCGGCGGTGGCGTTAAGGGAATCCACCACAGACTGTATGCTGTTGGCTGTAGTGTTTAGTGTGTTTACAGCAGAATCCAAAACAGCCATCTCAGCAGCACTTGCGGTGGTTGCGCTGATAGAATACAGGATGGACTTGATGTTGTCGATTGCAGCGTTTAATGAATCTAGAGCAGAATTCAGAGCGGTTATGTTTGCTTCTACGTCATCCAGCCTAGATGTTATATTCGCTTCTATGTTATCTATTCGGGCGTTAAGCGCTTCTAGCTCTGCAAGGACATCCTCGAGAGTGGCTGACTGCGCAAATACAGTTAAGGCATTAGATGATACGGTGACGGCTGACACCATCGACGCCACAATTAATGCTACTAAAAGTTTGGATGATGTTTTGTTAGACATTTTTGTTTCCCCTAATTCAACGCATCTTCAGTCCGAACACTAAATATACATATGTGCCCATATCGGCACTCAAAAAATTTGTGTATAAACCCAACAGGAAGATGCGGCGGCTAGCCTGTTTCTTCAGTTCTTCTTTGCTGCAAAAGTTTTCTAGCTAAATCGCGGGCATGCTCAGAATATATCAGGTCAACAATTTTGTTCCAGTCAAAGTCCGGTTTTGAGTTGTAGTGAGGAAATTCTTCAGGAGAAAACATGACAAGCTTGTCTGAGTCATACAAGATTCTGAAAGCCTCAGATGGACGGTCTGGATGGTCATGATGGGTGCGCACAATCTCACAGACTTGCTGAACAAAAGGTTCGTCATACCCCAGTTTCTGTAGAATAAATGCGGCGATTTTTGGACCCTCCGCGTACTGCTTTTCAATGGTGCTCCCGCCTATGTCATGCATGATTATGGAGCAGAAAACTAGTTCTTCCAATTCTTTGGGGATAACAAAGTTTTTCGTGGCAATCTCAAAGACCCTTCGAGTGTGGGGCATACCAAAATCGTTCTTCTTCAAGTATGGCTCCGCTAGCGCAAACACTTTTTCATAATCCATCTGGTTTTTTCAACTCCTTTTGTTAACTGTCATATTCTGTTGGGTCTG
>CAZJLG010000216.1:0-3080 GCA_964546665.1 uncultured Candidatus Bathyarchaeia archaeon | reverse complement strand
AAAAGGAGGCTGGTGATGGACATTGATGAGAACTGTTGAAGTCCTTTTCGTGATCGTAATCTTACTTACTGCTTTCGTTATCACTACCCAGTTCGCGGTTTTGCCTTCACCCCGTGAAGCCTTTGGAACCAACCTGCGGGAGCTATCTCAATCCACACTCGAAACCTTAGACACGCAGGGAATTCTAAGTGCAACAGTCTTTGAGGATGCGACTGATGATGCTTGGGGAGAGCTGCAGAAGGCTATTTCTGTTTCTATTCCGCCTAACATGGTCTATAACCTTAGTGTTTATGATCTTACAGCAAATTCTGAAGGCGTCGTGACCTATGAATTAGAGCACAGTATTTCTGATGCTAGCTTCGGAAGCTCTTCTGATGTTGCCTCCCTAATGGTAACATCCCCCGACGTTACCTTCACTCAAGACCCACAGACTGTGGGAGAGAGCACAGGACAGCCCATCACTTTGTACATTTTGAATTGCGGCGATTCAAATGGCTGGTGGATTACAGGTTACACTGGTCAGAGTCTTGCCGCAGACCTTCATCGTCTTCTTTCTCCATACTTCCAAACCACAGTCCTTGTGAATAGCACCTCTGAATTGGCCACCCTCCTAAATGGTGCCAACATTACGAGTCAAGTTGGGGAGCATGTGGAAGATGCTGTGATTGTGAACACGTTTGGGGAGGCTGTTCCAATTCCAGAAGATTACTGTGTAGGTGGTTCACATCAAGCTGAGGGATATGACTCATCTAGTTCTACGTATGCACGGTATTTTCATACGCTTGGCAGTTTAACTGGGCAGTATAATTGGACTTGGGTCAGTATTGTAGGCTACCCCTTCTATTATGTTACTAATACAGGCTATTTTGACTCCGTCCACAACGGTTATGGAGTTTACGGAATGGAGGTCATTGGAACAGCGGGTGTTAACGCCTTTCTGCAAGGATTAGACAACAGAGGTTATAGTTACGATACATCTGGCACTGCAGCGGGAGTCGGAGTTGTGCAGTTTACTTATGAAGCGCTTGACCGCTGCAACTACTATGGTATCTACCCATCTCCATATCAGACCTCATCGCGTGCACTTACAGTCAGCATTCTAGCCAGTTATAATCTGGAACAGGTTGCTCCTGTGTTTCAACTAAAGGATAATCGTATCGCTGCTGCAACCTTTAAACATCAGAGTGGTAATGGCGCTCTTACTGCAATAGGGCTTACAAGGATTCCGGACATTCGAGTTGCTGTCCTTGGGCTCCTTATGTATTATGGTCCAACAGTGTATAGGAGCGAATTCGGAGCCAGCGGAACCTCAAGGCTTGTAACATTGCAGCTTGGTCAGCAAGGAGGAAGCTAGAGTCATGATAAAGTTTTGTAGAGCAAAAAAGGGGCAGTTTTCTATAATTGCAGCGTTACTTGTCTCCGTGATTTTGGTGACTGCCGTCATGTCCACCTATACAATGGTCCGTAACTCTCCACTACAAGATTCGCCTCAAGTCTTGACGGCTATCGGAGAAATGAATGCGGATGTCAAAAGAATTTTGGACTTCACTGTCGGATATTATGGTTCAATACTAAAAGTTACTGGCAACTCAAGTTATGCTCAGGGACTTACAACAAACTATCTTTCAAGTGGACTGCTTAATATTGCGCGTTCTCATCCAGAATGGAATCCATCCTTCGAACTTGATGCTCAAGATATAGTTACTTCTTGGTTTATGCCTGAGAGCTCCAGTATTGGTAACCTTTCTGTAACCTACTCCTTGAAGGCTCTAGGACTCGAAGGCATTAAATATGAAACTTCTTCGGCCTTGAAAGTCACAATGTTGGAATCAGTTGCTGGTGTAGCCAGAGTGCAGGTCACCCGTGATTATACTGAACCTGAACTAGGTTTGAGCACAGAAAACTTCTGGTTCTACAATTACACCGATGACTTAACTTGGGAGTTGGTCAACCCAACTAACCTCATAATTTCATCCAGCGGAGTGTACAACCTAACCATTCCCAACGGAATAGACCCCGAAGTTTACTCGCTACAGGTTGAAGATGATAGAGGTATAATAGTGTCAGCTTTCTATTCTCCCGCTTCTGTTGCTTCACCTTCAAAAACTCCCCATTTCACTTACACTTTTGATTGGGCTGCTACGGGAATGTTGGACATATACGAAGATTTAGGTACGGACAACTTTGTTATCGAGGTTCTACAAAACGGAACTTTGAAGTGGCTTGGGCAACCGCTGGGAATTACGCCTAGAGCAAGACCTATTCCCCCTGTTGCAATCAAGGCATTCCGAGTTAATGCAACCATAGGTGGGTATAGTCAAGAGGTGCCCTTCCAAGTGGAAAATTGGGCATCAGGCTACAATGTGCCTCTTGGGCTCGCGGGCAGCAACAGCATCTTCAGCAACAATAACATGATAGTGTTCATGATCAACAACAATATCCAACAGATTACATTATGGTGGGACGGTAATGACACAGCCATCCAGACACCTTATGCCTATCAAAACGTATACTTCACGGATGATGTAGATGACCCTGACAATGCGCAGTTGTCAAATGGTCTGATAACCCTAAATGTTGCAATAACTAATCCTGGACCTAACTTTCAGGTAACATCAACTAAGGGGTCAGCCTCAACCACAGCAGAGTTTTTACGAGTCAACACAGAAACTCCGATTTTCTGGGCTGATACAGATTACGTGATTTACAACGGCATCGTGAGAGACATAGTGCAGCAAGAACCAGAATTCGGTGGCGGAGTTACAGACTGTCCAAACTTCTATTCACAGGTAGTTATAACGTTACCCGCAAACACTCCTTACTACACCTACTCGGTAAGAACAATCTTTGTAGACTCGTCTCAGACTAGGGATGTAGATGACCTTAGTGTCATACAGCTTTCAAACCTCGTTGCAACGCCCTTAACAGAAGATGGCATAAGTGGAGAAGGTTACCCAGAAACTTCCGCTGCTACAGGTCTTTTCTATAATCTTGTACCGGATTGGGCTCACCATTGGAGCCAAAACATTGACACAACATCAACTAAGGTGCTAATTGACGGTGAATCCTTTGAAGGATTC
>CAZJLG010000215.1:0-3080 GCA_964546665.1 uncultured Candidatus Bathyarchaeia archaeon | reverse complement strand
CGCAGAAAAAGAACCCCGACGTCCTAGAGGTAATCAGGGCAAGGATGAGCCAAGTTCTCGGCAACTTTGTGGCGTCAGCAACTACGCTGAAGGCTTTGCCCTCAGGCTACAATCTCGACCTTCAGGAGCTCACCCCAAAACTTTGGGAAACTATAGAAACTGTCTCAGCTTCAGTGGATATGCTTTCTGAGCTCGCCAAAAACCTGAACGTGAACAAGGACGTCTTCAGTAAACCAGTTCTCGAATTCGCCACCACAACTGAACTGGCAAACATGCTAACCAAGAAGTATGACGTTCCCTTCAGGACTTCGCACAAGATTGTTGGTGCCGTCGTAAAGGCTTTGCTGGACAAGAAAATGCAGCTTTCCGACCTGAAACCTGAACTATTAAATAAGACCGCTAAAGATGTTGCGGGAATCACCCTAGCCGTCAAACTGAAGGACATCAAAGACTCCATCGACCCCAAAAAGTTTGTTGAAAGCCACAAAGCCATGGGCGGTCCGGCTCCAGCAGAAGTCAAACGGATGCTAAAATCTCGTAAACAGTTGACGAGCCACTCAAAAGAGAGCTTAAAAGAACACAAAAGCAGGCTAGAGGAGGCTGACTTGCAGTTGAAGTCTGCGGTTCAGCGTTATATAGTAAACAAAAAATGAAGATTCGAAAAATGTAGGTTAGAACTGTGAAAATAAACAGCACCCCAAAGGAAACTGGCAAAGCCGTTCTCGTTTTGGAAGACGGCTCCACCTTCTCTGGTTATGGCTTCGGCGCACCAAAAAAGGTCACAGGCGAAATCGTCTTCTCCACCTCCATGGTCGGCTACCCAGAATCCTTAACAGACCCGTCATATAAGGGGCAGATTCTGACCTTCACGTATCCTCTTGTGGGGAACTATGGAGTCCCAAACTACGAAAAAGAGAACGGCGTCCTCAAATACTTCGAATCCGACGACATCAAAGTAACAGGCTTTATAATCCATGAACTGTGCAAACATCCCTTCCATTGGGCATCCCAAAGGACACTGGACCAGTGGCTCAAAGACGAGGACGTTCCCGGAATATACGGGGTTGACACCCGAAAGCTAACCAAGAAACTCCGAGTCAAAGGCGTTATGCTCGGAATCCTGAAGGTCTGCGAGGCAGATGAGGAACCTGACCTGCCAAAGCTTCTGAAAGAGGTTGAGTCTGTTCAGGACCCCAACTTCACGGACCTCGCAAAACAGGTGACCGTACAGAAACCAATCCGCTACTCTGCTGGAGGAAACAAGGTGGCAGTGGTGATTGACTGCGGCGTCAAATACGGCATCCTACGGAACCTTCTACGAAGAGGCTTCGACGTAGTGAGGGTGCCCTACGATTACTCGGCAGAACAGATTCTGGACTTCAAGCCTGACGGCGTAATGATAAGCAATGGTCCTGGAGACCCTAAACAGTGCGTAAAAACCGTTGAAGCTGTCAGGGAACTGCTGGACAGGAACATGCCGATGATGGGCGTGTGTCTTGGAACCCAGATTTTGGCTTTGGCTGTGGGCGGGGACACCTACAAGCTTAAGTATGGTCACCGTTCCCAGAATCAGCCTGCCCTTGACCTGGAGACGGGACGCTGCTATATCACCACCCAGAATCACGGCTACACTGTACAGCGGGACTCGATTAAGGGTACGGGTTTGACGGAGTGGTTCATGAACGCCAACGACAAAACCGTTGAAGGCGTGAAACATAAAACCAAACCAGCCTTTGCCCTGCAGTGGCATCCAGAGGCTTCGCCTGGACCCTACGACACACAGTTCCTTTTTGACCGATTCAAGAAACTGGCGGAGGCAAAATAACAGTGCCCAAGTTTGAGTGGATAAAAAAAGTGCTGGTCTTGGGCAGCGGCGCCATCAAAATCGGGGAAGCCGCAGAATTCGATTACAGCGGAAGCCAGTGCCTGAAGGCTCTTCGTGAAGAAGGAATAGAAACCGTTCTAGTTAACCCCAACATCGCCACAATCCAGACCGACCCTCGGCTGGCAGGCAAAGTTTACCTCTTACCCGTAACGCCCGAGTTCGTGGAAGAAGTCATCGTGAAGGAGCGCCCAGACGCCATCATGCTAAGTTTTGGGGGACAAACAGCCCTAAACTGTGGAGTTCAACTTGCCAAGAGCGGCATCCTCGAAAAATATGGCGTCAAAGTTCTTGGCACCCCAGTTCAGACCATAGAGGACACTGAGGACAGGGAGCTGTTTAGGCAGTCCATGATTAAGGCTAAGGTAGGTATCGCCAAGAGTAAAGCCGCCAGCACCTTGAAGGAGGCTCTTGAGGTGGGCAGGGAAATCGGCTATCCTGTTATTGTTCGGGTGGCTTACACTTTGGGTGGTAAGGGCTCAGGAGTAGCCCACAACGAGAAGGAACTACAGGATATTGTGTGCCGCGCTTTGGGCATGAGTATGATTTCTCAGGTGCTGATTGAGGAGTATTTGGGGCACTGGAAAGAGGTCGAGTATGAGGTTATGCGCGACTACGACGACAACTGCATAATCGTCTGTAACATGGAAAACTTTGACCCCATGGGCGTCCACACAGGAGACTCCATAGTTGTTGCGCCCAGCCAAACCCTCTCCAACAGGGAATATCACATTCTCCGTTCAGCCTCTATAAAGGCGATACGAAGCCTAGGCGTCATCGGAGAATGCAACATCCAATGGGCGCTGGACACCCAGTCCGAAGAGATCCGCGCCATAGAAGTCAACGCTCGGCTGTCACGAAGCTCAGCGCTGGCAAGCAAAGCCACAGGCTACCCCATCGCCTACATCGCAGCAAAACTGTGCATCGGCTACACGCTGCCAGAGCTGCAAAACAAGGTAACCCACGTAACCACAGCCTGCTTCGAGCCCGCCCTCGACTATCTAGTAGTCAAGTATCCACGCTGGGACCTGCAGAAATTCAGGAACGTAGACCGCCACATTGGTCCGCAGATGAAGTCTGTGGGCGAGGTTATGGGCATCGGAAGATGCTTCGAGGAGGCGCTGCAGAAGGCTATCCGCATGCTGGACATAGGCAAGCTGGGCTTAGTCTGCAACCCCGACGAGGATGAGCCTGAAAA
>CAZJLG010000214.1:0-3084 GCA_964546665.1 uncultured Candidatus Bathyarchaeia archaeon | reverse complement strand
TCCTCTAGCGATATCATCTCCAGTAGGGTTGACTGGTCGTACAGCTCGGCTACCTGAATATCTTTTATGTCAACTTTAGCCTGTTTGAGGGCTGTCTGCATAGCTAACGTGCTGGCTACGAAGCCTGTCCTGTCCTCCCGTGAAGGAAACGTGATATAGTCAGTGGCTGACGCGCAACCCAAAACATGAACAGGAAAATCGGAATATCGTTTAGCTGCCTCTGCACTAACAACAATCACGGCTGAGGCTCCGTCAGAGACAGGCGCAAAGTCAAAGAGCCCCAAAGACTTGCAAGCTGATGCCCGCGCCTTCAGAACCTTGTCCACTGTTATGGGGCTCGTAAATTGGGCGAGCGGATTCTTTGTAGCGTTTTTGTGGTTTTTGACTGATATTTTAGCAAGAGCAACGTAGAGTTTTTGGAGTTGCTCTCCGTGGATTCCGTATTTTTTGATGTAGCCGCTGAGGAGAAGTTCATGATTTGCTTCGGGCGTGCAGCCTGCGTAGTAGCTCCATGGGTCCTCGAGAAGCATGAGGTCGTCTCTGATTTTGTCCCAGCGGTCAGTCATCTTCTCCATCCCGCCCACCAGCACGGTGTCATACTTTCCTGATTGAACTGCGTGGCAGGCATTGAGAAGGGCAGAACTGAAGGAACGCGTTTTTTCCATGGGAACATGAAGTTCCAGAAGCTCAGAAAAGAATCCCTCTTCTAGCCCTATCTTGTTTGTGACCTGAAGGAAATAGTCTGAAAGGTAGCAGGCATCCAACTTTTTTCGGGTTATGCCCGCGGAATCAAGCGCCTGAAGCCCAGCTTCCTCTATTAGGGACTCTGGGTCTCGTTCGTAGTGTTCTCCAAACTTTGTCCTGCCCACTCCGATGATAGCAGGGCTTTTCAAATTCATAAAATCAACGTCCTCTTAACGGGATTCTATTTCTGCAATCATCCTCCTTTAAAGAGTTACCCTTTTCCGAGAAAATAAGGGCAGGTCTGTTATGTTCAGTTTTGGGGGTGTGAATTAGCCTCGTAAGCCGTCATTTTTGTCAGATTTACTTAGGTAAAACTGAATAGGAAGCTAACAAATCCTTTATTTGGAAGCCAGAGGTATTCGTTAGGATATCTTGGTGACATCTCTATGTTGGCAGCGTCTATCGCCGCACTCCTGTTGGATACGTTGCTTGAGCCATCTGGACTGGCTGACATTCTTTTTTTCGCAATCTCTTTTGCCATAATCTTTGCTGTCCTGTCTGTCGTCTTTTACTTGGCAGGCAGTGTTGTGGTTGGACGAAGCAGAGCCAGCTTCAAGGACGCCTTCGCAATCTCGGTTCTTGGAACCCTTGTTCTGATTGTCTGCCTCTCAGTTTTTAGCATAGAAGTCGCTGTTGTTCTCGCTCTGGTCGCTTGGCTGCTTCTGGTTAGGCACTACTATGAAACAGGGATTTTAGGTGCCGTAGCCGTGGCATTAATGTCAGTTATCGTGGCAGTGGTTATTCTGGTCATTTTGAATATGCTCTTCGGCTTTTCAACAATACTTTTCAGGTGGTTGCCCATTCTTTCAATCTTCTAGTCCGCTTCAAGCATGAGGAGACAAAAAAGTGAGTCCGAAAAAAAGAACAGCCGTTTTGGGTCTAGTTTTCCTGTTGTTGCTGATTTTTGCTTACGCAGAAAACAGTTCCTTTTTTGGAACTTTAGGTGACGTTTTCTCGAATGCGCCCTTGGCTGTTTTTTTCATTTTTGTGCACAACGTTTTGGTGGTTTCGCTTATTCTGCTGGGGATGACTTTCTATGTTGGGCTTGTCTTGAACTTCTTGCCCAAAAGGGATACAGAGGATGTGATTCTTCACAACCCGCGCATATTCGCCTTTGTTTTCACTATCGTGGTGATTTTCATCAGCATTCTTAGGGCAAGCACGCTAGTTTACGGCAAGGTCTTTGTGGAAACCCTGTTTCTTGTCATTCTTCTAAGCACTCCAAACGCCATCATCGAAGGGTATGGGATATTCCAGACCATAGAAAGGACGCTGAAAAGAAACATGACCACGAAGTCTCTTGCGGGCATCTACGCGCTTTTTTTCATAGCTGCACTAATAGAAGTTGGCTACGTGTATCTTCTGAGGGCAACGGTTTGAAACGCGCAGCCTGTTCCCGAGTTTAACTGTATGACAAGCTCTATTTTTTGACTTCTTCAGTTATTATCATGGTTGTTGTGAGGAAGACGTCAGGTAGCACCCTGAGTTTGTCTGTTAGGAATTTGTCGATTTGAGCAATGTCCTTGACTTCTATTTTTATGACGATGTCGTTTTCTCCAATCACAAGGTTTGCTTCCACAACCTCGTCGAATTTGGAGATTTGTTTCACAAACTCTCTCTCTGAACCAGACTTTACTGTAATCAAAACATACGCAAGCAAAGACAACGTCTCCAAGCCATCATGGTTGCATAGGCAGAACTTAACTTTTTGGATTGGCTCTACCGTTTCCTCAGACTAGTTAGCTTTTGCGTTTACGTTTCTGTTTTTCAGCACGTTTTGCGGGTTTGGGCTGTTCTTGGGAGGTCACACGTCTTGAATGTATCGTAAACCAAATCAAAACAACGAAGAACACTATGATTAACGTCACCACAACCGCAGACATCGCCATGTTTTTAAGAAAAAACCGGTTTATGCCCGCAAGCACAACAACAAAAATCCCAAAAACCGCTATAACAACTTTCTTCTGATCCAACGAATAATTTTCCGACATACTTCTCACCTACTGATAATGAACCGTTTCCTTTTCAGGTTTACTCCAGAAACCCTGAAACAGTAGCAAAACTCTTCATGTTATTATGTAAACCTATAAATTGTTAGTGGCTTAGATATTAGCTGTTGATTGTTATGGAAACAAAATGTCCCATATGTGGAAAGTTTGCCAAAAGCAAAGCGTTAAGCGTTAAGATATGTCCTGACCCTTCCCATAAATGCGTTTTAGATGCCAAGGAACTTTATAGCGTATTAGAAGAACTTGAAGTTGACCCAGACATCATAGATAACGTCCGAAAAAGCCTTGAAAGAAAACGTAACCCCTAACAGCGCTCCTTTTTCTTTTGTGG
>CAZJLG010000213.1:0-3085 GCA_964546665.1 uncultured Candidatus Bathyarchaeia archaeon | reverse complement strand
GCATCGAGAAACTCCGCCAAGAATACGGCGGCAGAATAGATAGAGGAGCAAGACCAGAGCACGCCAGAAAAGGAGCTGGCGCCATAGTCAGAAAAGCCACACAGCAACTTCAAACAGCAGGTCTCGTGACCCAGCTAAGAACTGAAGGAAAAGTAGTAACCAACGATGGAAGAAGACTGCTGGACAGGCTTTCCACTGAACTAAAAGGCGAACTGGAGAAAACTCAGCCCGAACTCAAAAAATATTAGGTGTACAAAGAGTGAGCGAAGAAGAACTCGATGCTCTCAGAAAAAGAAGGATGCTTGAGCTGCAGCAGAGAATGGTAGATGAGCAGAAGCAAGTCCAAGCACAACAGCAACTTGAGAGCCAGAAACAAGCTCTACTTCGCAGAATACTCACCCCTGAAGCTAGAAGTCGACTCACAAACCTGAACATGGTTAAACCAGAATTCACTGAGCAGCTTGAACTGCAGCTGATCCAGTTGGCTCAGCAGGGAAGAATAAATCTTCCAATAACCGATGATCAGTTGAAAGAGCTTCTTGTAAGGCTTCAGTCAGGTCGCAGAGACTACAAAATTAGGAGAGTGTAAAAATGGCAAGAAACAAACCAACAGCAAAAAAACTGAGGCTTATCAAGGCTGGAAAAGAGAAGAAGCCTGTTCCAACATGGGTTATAGCCAAAACAGATGGAAAAGTTAGAACTAATCCTAAGCGGAGAAGCTGGCGACAGAGGAAAATAAAGGCTTGAGGGATATGCAGATGGATGAACCTGTTGATGTAACTAAAGTTGAAGAAGAGCTTGAGGAAGAGTTAAAGGAAGAACTGGATTCTGAAGATTTGGAAGATGAGTTAGAATCTAGAGCTTCTGAAGACGAAGAAGCGGCTGAATCGTTGGAACTTGATAAAGAAGAATCCGAGGAAACTCAAGAAGATGATGAGGAACTCGAAGACGAGGAACTGGAAGAACTTGATGAAGAGGACGAAGAGGAATTCGTAGAAGCGAAGAAACGCAGAAGAGAAAAGGACGAAATTGAAGAGGACATAGTTGAAGAAAGGTTCTACACGATTCCTCTAAGAAAAGCTTGGATATACCCAAGAAAGAAGCGCTCCCCGAAAGCTACAAGAATTGTAAAAAATTTTGTGCTAAAACACATGAAAGTCCGCACAGAAGCTGAGGGCGAGGAAGAGCCAGAGAAGCTTGTTATAGATAACGAAGTTAACGAGAAAATCTGGAGCAGAGGAATTGAAAAACCGCCCAGAAAAATCAAGGTGCGCGTGGTTAAGGACAAGGAAGGGGTAATAACTGTTCTTCTCGCTGAAGGAGACTAACATTTGCCGCTTTTCTTCTTTGATGTTTTTGGTAACGCAAGCATAGGAGTTTACTCACTTGTCAACGACCGAATCGCAGTTGTTCCCCCTCAGGTTCCAGAGAGTAAGCGACAAAAGGTTGAGGAATGGTTGAAAGTCAAAGTTGTCGCCACCACAGTGGGCAAATCCTTGGTCACAGGCGCTTTAGCATGCTCCAACTCCAACGGCATGCTCCTTCCAGCCTTCGCCCAAGAAGAGGAGATAGAAGCCATTAAATCAGCCTCTGACCTCAACGTGACAGTCATGAACACCAAAAGGACAGCATACGGAAACATGGTCTTGGCGAATGACAAAGGCGCCGTAGCTGATCCCAGACTGGAAAAAAGAGCGGTGAACAAGATAGCGGACACATTGGGAGTTGAAGTGGTTTCCGGCGAAATAGCTGGACTGCCTTACGTTGGGTCCCTTGCCACCGCCACAAATAAAGGTGTGCTGGCTCATCCCATGCTTAAGGATGGAGAACGGAAAATGTTGGAGGACGTGTTGAAGGTTCCTGTGGATGTGGGAACCATAAACTGTGGAGTACCTTATGTTGGCACTGGCCTCTTAGGAAACAGTTATGGGGCTGTGGCTGGGTTCTTGACTACTGGACCCGAAATGTTCATAATAGGACAAGCACTTGATGTGGTGAAGGAAGATGAGTGAAGTTAAAGTTTTCCGCGTGATTGGGAAAATCAGGAAACCCAATTTTCAAACAGAATTCCGGAAAGAGGTCAGAGCCTTGAAACCGGAAGATGCAGTGGAAAAAGTGTACATGCTGCTGGGAAGCAAGCATAGAGTCAGACGCTTTCAGATGACAATCTCCAAGGTGGAGGAGTTAGCTCCAAACGAGATTGAGGATATTCTGGTCAAGAAGATGACTCCAGGAGCGGAAGACACTGTCCAGTGACGAAGAGACTTTCCGCAGATTAGCTTTGGAGTCACGGTATCTAGAGGAGACAATCAACGAGATACAGCAGAGAATCCAGATGACAAACGCTGCCCTAGCCGAGCTGAAAGTCTCAAACTTGACCCTGGAAGGTTTAGAGAAGGAGAAGAAAGGCAGCCAACTTTTTGTTCCCATCGGCGCAGGCTCCTACGTTAAAGCCAAGCTGGAAACCTCACAGAAGGTTGTTGTTGGTGTAGGCGCGGATGTAGCTGTTGAAAAAACCGTGAAGGAAGCAAAAGAGGAGCTGGAAACGCGGATAGCTGAGCTGGAGAAGACACGGGAAGCTTTGGGGAATCAGTTTAATCAGGTTGTTGACCGGATTCAGCATAACAGAAGCATGATGGAAGAGGTTACGGCGAAGCTGAGGGAAGGAGAGGGACAGAGCGGTGTTCGACCGGCTAAGAAAGGGGCTTAGCAGCGCCGTCAGCAAGATTGTAGTAACTGAGCTGAAAGCAGAGAAGCTGCATCCTATTCTCGACGAGTTCAGGTTAAATCTTATCGAAAACGATGTTGCGGTGCCCGTAGCCTACTACATAACCGATGAGCTGGAGAAGCGGCTTGACGGAGTCCAGGTAAATCGGCTGGGCGACCGGAAAGAGCTTGTGAAGGACACGCTTCATCAGGTATTGATTGAGATTTTAACCACAAAAGAGACAGTCAATCTGCTGGAGAACATTGACCAGAAGCGGCGGGCTAAGGAGCCGTACACGATTCTTTTTGTGGGAATCAATGGAACAGGCAAAACCACGAGCATAGCCAAGGTGGCGCAGTTTCTGATGAAGAAGGGTTA
>CAZJLG010000212.1:0-3098 GCA_964546665.1 uncultured Candidatus Bathyarchaeia archaeon | reverse complement strand
ATTCCGACATGATGCAACTTCATTGGTCATCCCCTTGATACTGAAGGCTGACCTCCTATATTTTTTTAACCGAGTTTTTGCGGCTAAACAAAAGAGCTTGAATCTGACAAACAGGTTTGCTGAGGCTCCAGCACGAGATTTAAGCAAGGGGGAATTAGGAAACAATGGAACTCGGCTTGCTCTGGCTTTTGGTACGTTTCATTTTTGTGCTTGAGCCTATTCAGCCCTTTCCTACTTCTCTGTTGTTTTACTTCCCTAAATAAAAAAAGGGAAGAGAAATGGTGGACTATTTCTTTTTGACAATTCCGTACAGTACTAAGATTATGGCGATGACAACGAGCACTATGACGACGAGGTCAATTGTCTGGTAGGCGGGTATGTCTGGGCATGTAGTTGTTGGGTATGCTGGTAGCATGTTGATTGTTCGCTGTGCAGCATCGGCGGCAATCTCCTCAGCTGTTGGAACATACGGGAATTGCGGCATCATGTTGACTGTCCTTGTTGCAATCTCGTCAGCGCTTGGACCCTGATAACCTGGATCTGCTGGCGCTTCGTCTACAACGAACACAGTTGTTGCCTCTGATGGGCAGTATGATTTAGTGCCTTCAAACATGGCAGTGACATGGTATTCGCCGACAATGGCAGGAACCCATACCATACTAAACACGCCATTCTCATCAGTTGTAACAGTGTCTGAGTACCACGCCCCATTTGGGTCTTGGACTTTTACGAAGACTTCAACGCCTTGAACATCTGCTGGTGCTTCATACTGCATGTACACGTGCTGCATCCAGTCGGTCATGGATTCGTCGGCTACTGCGGGAACGCCATTCGGGAATCGCATTCTCAGGGCAATGTCTTCTGTGCCCGGAGAAACATCCAGTATTGAGCCATCTATCAGCACACTGCTTCCCCGTGTTAGGACATTGTTTTTCACCGATACTGTGGTTTGACTTGGACCTTTACCCATGGCGTATAGGCGATTATCGTATCCGTTTAGGCCTACCATTGTGCTGTCTCCGATCATTACGTGTCCGCCCCACCAGTTGTTTACCCAGCTGAGTTGCCAGATTGGGTCTCCACTTTCAACATCAAGAACGACTAAGGGTCCACCTCTTGGTATAGGATTAATTGGTGAATGCTCTGCATACGACAGACAGATTTTTCCATCAGCAAGGAAATGATACGTAATGTGGAAATTGTTTCCCCATGTCATTTCGGCGTATTCGTCTTTGACATCATAGGTCCACAAGACTTGCCCGTCTGTAAGGTTGTAGCAGGTTACTATTCCGCTAACTCGGCCAGTGAAGAATCTTCCGTAACCGTAGGCAGGACCATACCATTTGTCATAGAATGCTAGGTATGTTTCTGGTTCAGTCATCCATTTCAAGCTACCATCAGTGAGTGAGAAAGCATAGTATCTCCTGTTCTCTTTTGCTGACACTATCATAACATCATTTTCTGTAATAGTTTCTGAATAAACTAAGGTCATACCTGCTGGTTCTATTGTTTCAGTTGTCTGGAAAACAATATTTCCTTCATTTCCTGGAGAAACGTCAATTGCCCAGTTAGTGATGTCTGGAGAAGTGCCTCCAAATATTCCGCCAGAAGTACTGCCAACTATTTTGTCAAATAAGTGATATGAACAAACTGATCCAGGCAAACCGGGTAATTCGGGTATTGTTATTGTCCATTCAATTCCACTGGTGGCATTGTAAGTGTTTCCTTGTGGTCTCCAGCTGCCCTCATCTGAAACTACTCTACTGGAGTTCCATAATGACAGCGTTCCTGCATTTTTGTTTACAACGTATCGATAGATTTCGCCTTTAGGTCCATATAGGTTCCAGCCACCGGGCACGTTTGTCATTGTGTATTCCCAGCGTCCTGTTAGTGGGTCATAAGCTTTCCATGTTCCAGAACTAGCTTCTGCGAAACCGCTTTCACCAGTGTCTGTCCATAGGTAGCCGAAAACACCGTGGTAGTTGTATGAGTCCCAGTAGAATGTTTGACCAAAGGCTAATCTTTCATTGTTCCAGTTTCTGATCCATAGCTCTTCGCCAGTTTTTAGATCTACGGCAACAACGTCCTGTTCAAGCTCAGGGTCGGTTCCTTCCCATTCATATCTGTTGTAGTATAGTACTCCGCTCATTATTACTGAGCCCATGAATTTGAGTTCGTAAGCATCTCCCATTTCATATTGTATGATACCAAGTTCGGCTGACGCTAATCCTCCTTGTGTGTATGGTTTTGTCCACAGTATGTGAGCCGCTTCAGGTGCATCTGCATTGCCAGGATGATACTTGGGTCTTGGTGGCATAACGTAGCTTCCAGCGGGTCTTAGCCAATCTCCAGAAATGTCTCTCCATTCATAGAATTGTCCATTTATTGGTCGCGTCCAGTAAAAACTCGGCTGTGCATGACCCGGATAGTAAGGTATTGCTTCTGCTTGCACTACCATATCGACTACTTCAGTGTTGCTAGCTGAATATGTCGCATTATAGGGGGTTCCAAAGAATGGCGTGACTGTTACTGTTGTCTCAGGGAAGTGACCCGTACAATGGTATGTACCGATCTTGGTTGGTACATATCCAACTCCTGTTCCGCCTGTAGAATCGGTTGTGATGCCAGTTAGGGTGGTTTCTTCTCCTTCAGGGTCTACGATTGTAATAGAAAGACCCTCCCAGCCCTCATTAACATTAGTTCTCTGAGCTGAAATTCCTATGTGGAATAGCACTGGCTGGTTTACTTGTACAGGATTAGGTATGATGCCTAGATAGGGGTATGTTTGTATTGTCTGCTGAGCGCTAACCGGAAAAATTGTCAGAGTTGACGCAAATGTTAGAACTGTTATCAAAATAATCATTGAAATTTTGGATATATTTTTGTTTTTCATCTTTTTTTCCTCTTTTTTGTTTTTTATGTTGAGTTCTGGCTGCCTTCACAGCTGGTTGTTAGTAATCGATGGTTTCCACTATTCAGCGCCGAAACTGTTTTCTCTGTCGTCTCCCCTGCAACATGTATCCCCAAAGCAAATAGGTCAACTGCTAAGGCTAACCAAACTCATGAGCATAGGATTCTGAGTTTTCTTCTTAAAAGAT
>CAZJLG010000211.1:0-3126 GCA_964546665.1 uncultured Candidatus Bathyarchaeia archaeon | reverse complement strand
CCAATATGACAACTAAACCTATCACCAATAGAATAATTAGTAGCCACCAAAAGTTAGGGTCAGACAAATTAATTCCAAACATAAGAATACTATTCAAACAAAATCACCTCTGCATAATTGATTGTTGTACATAATTTTCCCGCACCGTTAGTGACGCGTTGGTATTCAAAAGTGTTTTAATGTCCAGGTAGGACTCTAAAAAACTGAAACCTTTTTGGGTGGTTTTGTAAAACGTTTTTCCATCAAATTCATAGGATTTTAAAAGGCATCTGTTAATAAGAAAATCAAGATATATCTCTAACTGATGGTAACTCATGTTTGCGCCAGACAAAATGGGCGTTTTCAGGTTCTTTTCTTTAGTCAGTATCACTATATCGTTGATTATTTCAAACCTATTTCTCTTCAAACAAAAACCTCTTTGACATAGTAATCTTTACACAACATAATATGTATTTTTTAGAGTATTAAAAATGGATGTTTGCACCATAAGACAATGTCTTACATTCAAGACGTCTACCTTATGAGTGCACTAATGTATTAAAGCATGTGTAAAAAGGGAGGGACTAATAAAAATGAAAATGAGAGAATTTATGGATCAAGATGTGTTTGCGTTAGACGAGAAAATCGGCGAAGTCAAGGCAGTTGAAGTAGATCCAGAAGAGTGGAAAATAACTCATCTTGAACTTGAATTGACAAAGGATATTGCTGAATCAGTGCTTGGCGCAAGGAAAAGCGGAGTACGAAATATGTTGGCCATTTCAGCTCTAGAGAAAGGGGTTGCCCGCTGGACAGACAAAGGATTGCACTTGAAAGTTTCAAAAGATCAGCTTCACATGTACCTTAGACCAGTAGAGGAATCTTAGGGGAAGTTTGCTATGAATACATGGTTGGCAATTGCTATTGTTATTGTGGTACTTTGGTTAGTGGGATTCTTTGCTTTGCCGGGCATAGGCTCATTGATACATATACTGCTCGTGATTGCAGTAATCTTAGTGCTTGTTTGGCTGGTTACCGGCAAAAAGCTGTGGAAATAATCCACAATCTCCTTTTTTATTAAATTTTAGTCCAAACCACAGAAGGACAGATAGGCTAAACAAATTGTAAAGGCTAAATTTTAACCCCAAACCCAAACGTTCACGCTTGCTTTCTTGTTCTCCCGTTCTGGCTCCTATTCTACTTCGTTCTCTCATATCCACACACAGAAAATCCGCACTTACACACTAATGCGTAATATTAACGATTTTGGCAGGTATCCTTTGATTATGACGCCGTATCAAGTAGAGTCCCTTACTAATTTTCGCGTTTGCGGGGTAGAGCTTACTTTTCCTGATCCACCGCAGTTTGGGCATCGTTTTCTCAAATCCCCTTCACCTGTCGCGCCTGAGCCGTGGCATACAGAACAGGTGACCATCCAATCTTCTGCACGATCGTATGACCGTCTAGGCATAAAATTCACCTCGTTTGCGCGTCCTTTGTATATGTGTAAGATTAATTGCGTTTTTACCTTTTCTATTGCTTTTTCCTCAACGAAGTCTATTCGTTGGTCGGACATTATGTTTGCTTGTTTTCGTTTAGTTCTGCGGGATTCACATCTTGTTTCCAGATTATGTCTTTAACATTTAAACGCTTAAGACAATACACTTATAAGAGGGTAGTTACATAGTAGCTTATAGGAATAAGCAGATTAGGGTGAATAAAAATTGATAATAAAAACAAAACGAGTGGTCAGCATAGGACAATTTGCTTATTGGAAAAACATCTAGCCTTTGGGGCTTGCAAAAAAACATAAATAAAATAAAAATTGGTGTCGGTGGTAATTGAAATGGGTAGAATAAGCGTGGCGATCTCTGATGAACTGGAAAAGTCGCTCAGGTTCAAGACAATAGAGAGATTTGGCGGAAAAAAGGGGGACCTGTCTAAAGCTGTCGAAGAAGCCATAAAAACATGGGTTGACAAAGAATAACCAATGCTTACTCAAAAAATGCAAAAATAGCATCCAGCTTCTCTCTGAGATGCACGCGAACCATACCGCCCTAAGACTCGGATAATTATTTTGGGGTTTATTTAATGTATGTTAGAAACAAACAATGGACTCGCAAATTATGTGCAGCGCTTAAATGCTCTTTCGTTAGACCTTGAACATAAATGAACAAATGATTGAAGAGGTGAAAAGTTGAATTTGAAACCTAAGACCTTACAAATAGAGAAATTGCCTGAAAACAGTGACGCAGAAACCTGGGCAGAGTTCAATGAAAGATTAAACGATTTAGCATGTCAAGGATACACAGTATTACGTGCAACAAGCACATACATTCTAATGACCCGGAAGAAAGCCGCAATTAGAAGGGAAGAATAACCTCAATGTTGGTGGCAGCCTCGAAGCTCGCTCAGGACTTGTTTGGCGGAGACCATTCCGCCTACTGTTGCACAATGGAAGGGAGCGCGGGCGCTCAAGAAAATTAGTAGATTGATAGCAATTATAAAATTCATGAAGCAAATTCGGCAACTGAAAAAGTTAAAAAAAGTGTGGAGTAAGATCTAGAATTGTCTATAAAAACTTGGAAACCTCATCCTCTATACACCACAATAGTGGAACTTTTAGAGCGAAAAGGTTCCTTGACAGATGTAGAGATCTTCGAGCTGATTAAGGGGTCCCATGGAGAAGCAGGATTTGCAGATCTGAACAAGACTTTGATGCAACTGGAAATACGAGGCAAAATATACGTCTCTGCTCATACAAAAGGAAAGAGAAGGGTTGAATTGACAAAAACAACAGAACTTTAGCACGTGGATTAACTCTTTTTTGGCTTTTTGTTCAAAGTTTTCTAATATATACTTTGCGTGCACTAAAATTTTATACAGCTTAATTCTCAAATTACATTAATTGTATTAGTCTTTGTCGCTATGTTGTATAGAGATTATTTGAGACCACTTACGGCATCGTGCTCTTTATATTGCTTAGCGTTCTTTTATTACTTAGTGACTACATGAGTAAAGCAAAAAGAAAGAAGACTAAAATCGTTGACACTGACGAAGCTGAACAAAAGATTGAGCGAGAAACGGGGGACATATATGATGACACACAAAGAGGAGAAATGCTGAAAGCAGATGGTATTACTGCTGCCG
>CAZJLG010000210.1:0-3127 GCA_964546665.1 uncultured Candidatus Bathyarchaeia archaeon | reverse complement strand
AGAAATCCTGCCGAAACAGGATTCAAGCTGCTTTCTCAACAAGCTTAGATTGTGACTCTGAAGGATGTTTGCTTTGTTTTGTGGCGAATGTTGATAGTGATTAGCACGGCAGTCATCAGTTCGAAGCTTGCTGAGCAGAGGAGAGCGCCGACTTCGATGCCTCTTAGGTGCCTGATAGAGTTAGCCAATTCAACAATTTTCGCCAATGCCTCATTGTCGTCAGATGCAATGAAAACGTCAACGCCTTCTAGGGGCCGTTCTATGTGCATCAGGCGGTGGGCGCTGATTGTTTTGAATCCTGCAACCACAGGAATGTTCTCAGGCACTATGGCTGCGAGATGTTTGCTGCCGGAGCCTTCAGGCAATGTTTCGCAAACAAAAGTTCTTCCCACCTTTTTGAGGGGAACAGTCACGTCAACAAGGATTGTTCCTGGCTTCATGTTGGGCAGCAGCTGTTCCAGCGTACTTTGGGCATACTGGAAGGGAACTGTCAGAAGAACAGCGTCAACATCCTTCACTGCGTCCTCGTTCTGCATGCCAATAAGGTTCTGTTTTGCCTGTTCCAGTTCTTCAGGTGTCGAGAACTCTTTTTTCTCAACCCAGTCCATCTTTTTTTCAGGAAACAGGAACTCGAGGGCAGAGGACACGTTGTCGATTTTAGCGTTCAACTCATCCACGATTCTTTGAGCCTTCTCCAAGTCTCGTGAACCAATTTTGATTTCATGTCCTGCCATGGCTAATCGAAGAGCCAAACCTTGACCCTGATTGCCTGTTCCGCCGATAAGTCCAATCTTCATATTTTTTGCCTCGCTAACCCTTCAACAATTTCCAGATAAATAAAGTTTTACAAAAGAGCCAACTTTCCTAGAAACAGCAGACTGCTAATCTAGAACAAGCTGAACATTCTTGCCAGACAGGTCAGAAATAATCTTTTCCAGACTTCTTTTCTGTTTCTCAAATCTTATGCGCGCTTCGTCATGCTGCTTCTTGAACCTAGCGTCTCTAGCCTCAAGAAGGTTCTTCCGTGTTTGCAACTCCTTCAATCGGTCCTGCAACTCGGCTCTTTCGTCTCTGGAGTCGCTTATTGCTCCTGACGTTACCAGCTCACGTTTTTTGTTTAAAGCTTCGCCACAATCCTTCTGAAGTGACGCTAGAGCGGATTTGTTGACAATATTGGCTATCTGATCGGTCGCCTTTCTCAAACGGCTTGATTTCAGTTTCATTTTCTTGTTTTCTAAAGCCGAATCTATCTTCTGCAGAATATTTGTGAGAAGAGGGTAGCCCTCCTTCTCCGTCGCCAACGCCTCAAAAGGGTCTGTCAAATATTCCTCAAGCTTAGCTGTAGCCTCAGGCAAAAGGCTGTAGCCGGGACCAGTAACTAATGTTTGAAACTTCAGAAGAGGCTTTTGGAGATGACGCAGTTCATAATTAACCTTCTCTGTTAACTCTTCGATTCTTTTGTTCAGTTGGGCGAGTTCAACCACTTCACCCTTAGTCTGTATCGCCTCCAGTTTCTGATGAGCTTTCTCTATCTTCTTTTCAAGAAGCTCTTGTTTCTGTTTCCTCGATTCTTTAGCCTTTTCAAACTTGTCAAACTCTGTCAACGACTGGCGCATCTCTTCAACCTTAGAAGAAACGCCTTCAGCGCTCTCCGCCTTACTGTAATCGTTGGACAAGAAGTCATTGAAATCGCGTAATGAATCATCTGCCCTTTTCAAAGCAAAATCAAATCGTCGACGAGACATTATAAAGTAAGGGGCGATAGCGCGGAACCATTTTGTTCTCTCTTTATCGATGATTTTCAAGGTTTTTCCGATTTGTTCAGAAGTTTGATGGAGGGTTTTTCCGGAAATCTCTTCGGGAATGACGATTTCCTCGATTAAGTCGGCAAACTTTCCGGCTAGTTTGTGCATGGCTTTTGCTCGGCGGTACGTTTTGCGGCTGCCTTTTGATATCTCCTTTTCTGCGTCATCCAACAGTTTGTCGCAGGCTTCTAGTAGGTCTCCGAGCTTGTTTTTGGTTTCTTCAAGAAGCTTTTTGGCGTCTGCCCTCAGGGGTTCAACTAGGGGGTTTGTTTCTTTGTCTAGCCATTCTTTGGCGGTGTTGAGCGGTACTGCAAGAGTGTCAGACATGACCCTTGTTCCACACTTTACTTTAACATTGAAGTGAATTCTTTAAAACTTTTTGTCGAAAAAATCATACCCTTTTATGGGTAGTTACTCTTAAATAAGTTAATAGGTTATGAAGCAACCACAGGAAGACCAGCCATGAACGTCGACAGACCAGCAATAAAACTCGCAGGAGCCGCCATACTAGCACCACTGACCATAATCCTACAAGCTCTGCCACCACTTCTTTTAACACCATGGGGCATGCAGATAGACCTAGTAGCAATCCCATGGATGATCTGCTGGATAATCTTCGGACTGAAACCCGCACTCTTGAGCCTACTCATCAGCGCACCACTCATAGGATTTGTTGGTCCCTTCGCCGGAGGCGCAATCGGAGCAATCATGAAACCTTTAGCAACTATCTGGATGTTCCTTATTCCAGCAATTTTTGCATGGAAGCTGGGTGGAACGAAACAACTCTTAGAAAATAAGCGTCTTTTTGTTTTAGCAGGTGCTCTAGCTCTTATTGTACGAGCTGCCGTCACTGTGCTTGCAAATTTCTATTTTGCTTTACCCTTTTTCTTCAACATGACACCTGAAACAATAATTGGCATGTTTTCAGACCCAGCTGCTCTGAGTTTCTTCGGAAACTGGTTAGGGGTTATTGGGTTAGGCGCATACATTGCCGAGGTGGCTTTTTGGAACACGATACAAGGAATAATCGACTTAGCTGCTGCAATGATAATGGGACTCATAATCTTCCGAAGAATTCCGGCTTTGATACCCCAACCAAAGAAAAAATAATCTGTACCAAAGGTAGAAGGAAGACAAAAAGGCAGGCTAAACCTGCAACTTTATTGACTTCTTGAAGACTTCAACGTCAATTTTTCCGGCTTTGAAGGTTTTGCCTGTTTTAGAGTTGTTAACCACGAAGACTGCTGGAGCAAACAATCCTGGGTCTATCTTGTAGAAATCGTAGCCTGCTTCCTTGAAGATTTCCATGAAAGGCTTTCCAT
>CAZJLG010000209.1:0-3133 GCA_964546665.1 uncultured Candidatus Bathyarchaeia archaeon | reverse complement strand
AATGTGAAGCCGCAGAAGTCCATTTGGCTACAGCCTTCCAAAACATAATTTATGAATCAAAACACTTCCCCGAAGACCTTAGACAAAAAATGTACACTTGGCTAAAAAACAACCTTGCAAACGAACGAAAAGAAGACCAAACCGAAGAACAATTCATTTACAAAACACGCAAAAAAGCCCTTGGGCAATTCAAAAAAGAAATCATGTCATTACCCCAACAAATCCGAACAAGCATTGCCACTGAAGTTGAAACACACTTCGAATTCCTGTTCAAACAACTAAATGTAATAAACACAAAAGCACTAGTGGAAAAATACTATACATAAAATTTTTGAAATACCAAGTTTGGGTTAGGGTTAAATTTTAAATTTTGAATATTCTAAATGGCTAGTCTGTTGGTGACTTGGTTGGAGATACCTTTTAGCGATTTCATGAAGCTTGATTTCCGTGTCGGCAAAGTGGAAGAGGCAACGCAAGTTCCGAAGTCAAGAAATCTGCTCAAACTTGTTGTTGATTTTGGCTCAGAGAAGAGACAGGCAGTTGCTGGTCTGTTACAATATTATAAGCCTGAAGAGTTGGTTGGAAAAAAGTTTGTTTTTCTGGTGAATCTAGAGAGACGACAGATGATGGGCGTAGAATCCCAATGTATGATACTTGCCGCCGAAGACGACGAAGGAAACGTCGTTCTTGTTGCTCCCGAAAAGGACATTGCATCAGGAAGCAAAATACGATAAACTGTTTTACAGTCTTCCCAATATAAACGCCAACAGTCCTGTGATAAACCAGATTAAGGTCAGATTTTTTATTCTTTTAGCATTCTTTCTGGAGTAGTCCCTGAGAAGCAAGATAGCCGATACAATCAGTCCTATGTCAGTTAAGATGACCGGAGGAAGGAACCAGTCCGAAACAAACCTCCATAGCCACGGTAGCGGGCTGATGCACACCGCCAAAATAGAGAAACTCACTGCAACCACTGCGGCTGTTCGTTCTCCATACCGCACTGCAATTGTTTTGATGTTGTGGGATCGGTCTCCTTCCACATCCACTATCCCTTTTGTCACCTCTCTTCCGGTGTTTGACAGAAACACGATCGCAACAAACAACAAAGTTGATGCATCAAGTCTTCCTACAACTAAGCCACCGTAAACAAACGGAATAACCACAGTGGCGCTGACCAAAAAATTTCCTGGAAGCCCTGTGCTTTTTCCCTCAGTGATGTAAGTTATCGAAATAATCCACGCTAACCCAGCCAACAGAAGGCTTGGTGTGTTAGTTTTGAAGGCTGCTGCCAACCCTAAAACGCTCAACACAAGGGCAAAAAAAAGCGCCTCTTTTGGGCTAACGTCACCTCTTGGAATTGGGCGGTTCGGCTCATTGATGGCGTCAATTTTCCGGTCGTAAAAATCGTTTATTACCATGGAAGCTGCAGTCAAGGAAAACGAGGTAACGAATCCTAGGACAATATTAACTGTGAAGTTGAGAGTTGACACAAGAGAAGCCCCAACGATTACCGCAAATCCCATCATCACGCAGTTCAACGGTCTCATTAACTGCAGTAATCCCTTCAGCTTTCCCATTATTTCTCAACTCCACAGACATCAAATTCAAATATGAACAAACATTTTACAGTTTAGAGACCAGTTACAACCACAAAGCTTTTAGATTTATCTCTAACAGCCACTTTGAGCTTAATGTTCACGCTGTTTCATATAAAACAAAATTACCCGCAATGTTGAGTTTATGGAATTGGGCTAATCAAAGACGCTTTAGAGAGGTTTTCTCCGAAAGTTTAGAAAAAAAAGAGAAAAAAATTTCTTTTTAAAAAGGGGGATTTTATTTCAGGCTTTTGTATAGCTTGTTGTGGTCAACAGTTTTTTCCATGAATATGCTGAGCTGATGGTTGTTGGCGTTCATAGACAGCAGCTTCATTTCCTCGCTTTCCACAATTATGGTGTCAGCTTCGTCCATTTGAAGAGTTTCTGCTATTTCGTTGCTTGTTTCGAAGGTTGTGGATGAAAGAACTGCGTAGTCAATTATTTTTGTGGGGTCCTTGAGGTCGATTGATGCTGATTTTGAGCTTCTCAATATGTATCCGATGATTCCTTCCTGTTCCTTGATTTCCTGCAGCTTTTCATGCAGTTTTTCCGTTTCATCTTCTGTATCGTCTGTTGTGTTTTTTGTCATGTGAATTCCTCTATATCGCGGGTTTGACTTTCACCAAGTCTCCTTTGTTGATTTCGAGGCTTCTGCAGAGCTTCTCCGGTATTCTGATCAGGTTCTTTCCCTTCACGCTCTGATCGTCAACCTCTTTCACTTTACACACCGTAGCGTTACCGCCAAAAGTTTCGATGTGAACTTCACTGATGTACTCTTGCATGTCTTGTTCTCCTGTTATTGCAGCTTTTACGCGGGCACGGGGGTCATTATTTGTTGTCCAGTCACTTAGTATCTCTGTATCGATTTGCACCGAGTCGCCAGCAAAGAATCCAGTGAGGGTGTCAACGACTAGTTCTTTTTGGGAAGAGGTTAATTGGAGGTGTGGAGCCTCAAAAGTTTCCGGAGTCTCTAAAGTAGTGGCTAAGGTTTTGAGTATTGTTGGAATTATCACATGTGTTATTGCGTAAATGTGCGACCTATCCGCGTTTTTGGTTGCTGTTAGAACAAGGTACATGTCGTCGATTTTTGACAGAGTTAGATTGCCGTTTTTTCCTGTGATGTTGAAGTCTTTGAGGTCGCCGATGACTTTTGCTTTTTCTTTTAGGTTTTCAAAAGATTCCAGTACAGCGTCCAGGTTTTTTTGGTCGGTTTCTTGTTTGCCAGTTATTATGTTTCCGGTTTTAGTAAAAATGAAAGAGTGGGTGAGGTCAGGGTACGCTTTTTGGATTTCGGTCATAGCGTGGTTTAAGACAATAGCGTAGGGGTCCCTGTTCATTGTGTTCACATCCTGCCAGATCTAAGAGATCTTCAGCAGTATTCTTTCGGGAACCCCGTCGCTTTCCAGCACCAAGTATTTGAGTCCTTCAGTGTCGCCTATTTGGTCAACCCAGTTCAGCGCTTCGCGTGCCTTTTGGAGCACCAAGAGTCGGTCCTGTTGGCTGCGAACGACCTGTTCGATGGCGGTTAGTTCGTGGAA
>CAZJLG010000208.1:0-3138 GCA_964546665.1 uncultured Candidatus Bathyarchaeia archaeon | reverse complement strand
TGCTATAGATTAAGTTATTAAAATGGTGCACATGAAAGATTATAGTTGACTGATAGCAGTTGCGGGAATTTGCAATGTCAGGAACCATTCGTGCCTTCTTCTCCTTCGATATTGAAGACCAAACTATAGTCAGGCGACTGACAGAAGCTCAAAGAACGCTCATCAACACTGGCGCAGACCTGAAGACTGTTAAGCCCCAGAACATCCACTTGACAATCAGGTTCTTGGGAGACATATCCCCAGCCATAGTTGACGCCATCCACGAAGAAATGAAACAGATATCATTCACTCCCTTCACGGTGGAGCTCAGAGGCTTAGGCGCCTTCCCCAAGCTAAATTATCCCCGCGTTGTCTGGGCAGGAATCAGAAAAGGCGCAGATGAACTAGAGGGCGTTTTTGGTCAGCTGGAGCCACGCCTCAGAGGCTTGGGCTTCAAACCTGATAGCAAGGGTTTCAGTCCACACCTGACAATAGCGCGGGTGAGAACTGGAAGAAACAAAATCCAACTTGTCAAGCTTATACAAGAACTAGCAGACTACGAGTTCGGAGTGGTCAAGGCTGAATGCCTGAGACTGAAAAAGAGTGACCTGACTCCCAGAGGTCCAATTTACAGCACTTTAAGAGAGGTTTGCGGCAGCTGAGGGATGGTTTGCTGTGACTTCTTCCCTTGAAGAAATATGTGCTCAGGTTCTGAAGAGAGTCAACCCCAGCGAAAGCGAACGGAAGAAGGTTCAGGAACTAGCCAAGAAGTTGACGGAAAAGGTGGAGAAAGCTGCGAAGGAGAGGCAGTTGGAGGCTGAGGTTAGGGTGGAGGGTTCTGTGGCTAAAAACACTTGGCTTAGAGACTGCCCCGAAATCGACGTCTTCATGCAGGTTCCAGCAGCAACCCCAAAAGAGGCGTTTGGAACGGTTTGCCTAGAAATTGCGAAAAAAGCCACTGAGGGCTACAGGCAGATTGAAAGGTTTGCGGAGCATCCGTACCTTGAAGCCATAGCAGACGATAATATCTATGTGAACATCGTTCCATGCTACAAGATTAAACAGGGCAAATGGATAAGCGCCACAGACAGGACACCCTTCCACACCGACTACGTCAAACCGCTACTGGACGAAAAAATGAGCCAAGAAGTGAGGCTGCTGAAACGCTTCATGAAGGGCGTGGGCGTTTACGGGGCAGAAATCAAAGTCGGAGGCTTCAGCGGATACCTCTGCGAGCTTCTTGTCCTGAACTACGGCTCCTTCGCCGAAGTTTTACGGTCCGCCGCAGACTGGAAAGACAGAACCGCCATAGACTACCAGAAACATTACGAAAAAGTAGATGACGCCAAAAAAATCTTTGAAGACCCTCTAGTTATGGTGGACCCCGTGGACAAGGGAAGAAACGTTGCTGCCGCAGTCAGAAAAGAAAGATATGACGAGTTAATAGCCGCCTCCAGAGCATTCCTGAAAGCCCCAGACATGAAGTTTTTTTATCCACCAGAAACAGAAGCCCTACAACCCAAGGAACTGGTCAACAAAATCAAAGCCCGAGGCTCCGCCATCATATTCATCAAGTTTGAGGGAGACGCCGCGGTTCCAGACGTTCTTTGGGGACAACTATACAGGCATCAACGGTTACTGCGGAAACTAATCAAGCAGCATGACTTCAAGGTTCTAGGCGACACGGTCTGGAGCAACGAAAAAAGTTTAAACGTCTTCGTTTTTGAGGCGGAAAACCGTTTCCTTCCAAACATGAAACGGCATCTCGGTCCACCCCTAAGAAAGAAACAGGAATGCGACAACTTTCTGCGAAAACATCTAGAAGCAGACTCCACTGTCGCTGGACCACGCGTAGAAGAGGGACGCTGGGTCGTTGACGTAAAAAGGAAGCACACCGACGTGGTTGAGCTGCTGAAAGAAAAACTGGGAAACGGCGCAGCTGAAATTGTTCCCAAAGCAGCCGCTGACTCATTAGAGGTCATGGTGAACGATGAAGTTTTAGGGCTGTATTCTGCAGACCCAGAGTTTGCCAAGTTTTTGACAGAATACCTTGAAGGGAAACCCAGATGGCTAGTAGGCGTATAGGTTGCCGTAAGGACGAGACGAAACCGGAATCAGCTTGTTGAATTTGCTCTCCAAGATTTTTTCAGCATCTAACCCGTAATATTCGCAGAACTCGTCAACTAGACCCTTGAGCAGCTTGAAGTCTTCTTCTGTCAGGTCCGTAACCGCAACCTCTTCTCCCAAGTGCCGCACTTCGCCTCGGATGAACATTGTTCCGCCATGCATCCCAGTTCCCACGAAGCGAGCGTTATGACGTATTTCGCCCTTCATGTTTAGTCCCAGCACCACCAGCACTCCGCCAGCCATGTATTCTCCCAGAAAGTCCTGCGCAGTTCCGCCAATCACTATTGCGGGTCGTTTGTCAAGGTATTCTTTCATGTGGATTCCAACGCGGTATCCAGCGTCGTCACGGATGAAAATCTTGCCGCCCCTCATCGAATGCCCAACAAGGTCACCGGCGCGTCCATGAACAACTATCTGCCCATGATCCATAGTGTTTCCGCAGCCGTCCTGCACGTTTCCGTGAACAGTTATGTTTGCGCCTTTCATGAAGGCACCCAGGTCGTTGCCTGGAGTTCCATAAATGTCGATGCTGATGTGCCCGTCAAGGTCGGTGCCGATGTATCTTTGACCGTAAACGTTGCAGATTTCGACTTTTTCGACGCCGTTACTGTCCAAACTCCTAAGGATGTCGTTGAGGTCCCTATAGTACACTCCAGTGGCGTCAATCAGTGCCACATTATTTTTCAGTATCAAATTTTCGGGTACTCTGTTCAGTATGTCTGTTACTACCATCTTTTCACTCACCTACCATTCTTATTCCTAAGATTTCCAGTTCCTTGTCAGTCAAGCCTACGCCGCGGAGAAGCAAACGGTTGCCCCGCACGCTCTCGATGGCGTTTATTCCCATTCCGCCCATCATCTCCATGATTTCTAGGCTCCATCCACGGAGAAGACCCGCAAGCCTTCTCGCGCCGATGTCAGGGTTTATCCTCTTGGTCAACCAGAGGTCAGTGGTTGCTATGCCCCACGGACACTTTCCAGTGTAGCATTTCTGGCACACAGTGCAACCTAACGAAACTAGGGCTGCGGTGG
>CAZJLG010000207.1:0-3147 GCA_964546665.1 uncultured Candidatus Bathyarchaeia archaeon | reverse complement strand
AAATTTATAGTCCAATAGCCTACAAGTTCGTAAGCATAAAACGCTTCAAACCAGAGAAAGATTAGTTGCTATTGTTGTCAGGTTAGTTGTTGTATTTCTGTTGCTTGCGGGATTCCGTCCTGTTTGCTGTCGTCTACCCAATGGAATATGTGGTACTGGTTTGTGTAGGCTTCGGGGTTCTTGGATATGACTTCTTTGAAGTATATTCCTGATGCCCATGTTCCCTTCCAGCCGAAGCCATACATCAAAAAGAAGGTGTTGCCGCCGTCTTCATCATAGAACACCATGGCTGCGAACATATCCTCATGATAACTAGGAGAATCTAGAGCCGACAGAGGAAGGACGCCAAGCTGTGAGCCTGTCCTGTCCTCAAAACATAAATAACTACTATAAATCTGGCAGGTAACTGGCGTCAGCTCCTTTACAGTTTCGTAGTAGTTAACTGCTAAGTTGGGGAGCCTGCCCCCAAACATTGCAATTGTTGCGTCGTGTATGGTGGTGGTGTTGATTGCCCCTGAGAGCAACAACCAGTTTTGGGTTGTGTTGAATCCGTAGTTTTGTGGGTTCACGCAGAGGTTTCTTACTGTTTCGCCTGATGTTCCATCGTAGGCTGCCTCAGCCTGAGTCAAATATGCGGGGTTAGTGTACATGAAATAGGCAGTTTCATCAGGGGCGTTCAGAATCTTTTCCTCAGTAACTTCGCCGAGCCCAAAACTTTGCTGATTTATTGTTATGTCAAAACTGAAGCTAGTTACATCCACGATTTTAGGAGAAACGGATAAGACCAGATTCACTTGCCTAACCTGATTCTCGCAGATGGGGCACCCAGCGTAGTCCCATGAGAGCGAAAGGCCCTCTTCAGCAACGGTTGGCAGCCAGTTTTCCGCCATCAGGTCCAAGACAACAGATTCGTTGCATTCGTTTCGCACGTAAACTTCTAACTGTCGGCTTGAGCCAGGTAACAGGTTTCCCCAATCCACTGAGGCAACTCTGTTTTCGCAGTCTGGGTCCCAGTAGACTCCAACATAGTCTGCTGTTTCAACTGCGCTGACTATCATAGCGTCATTTCTGGGAAGTAGCAGCGTAACTTCGACAAAGGTCAGCAGCCCTCCAATGAGCAGCAGAACTAGAGCATATGTGGTTTTTTGGTGCAACACCTTTCCCCCAAAGGTGCTTACCAACTTTATGTATAACTATGAATTAAATTTTTGGGTACAATCAAAACGGCGCATTGTGAAGAGAGTTAAAAAAAAGGGTTGATTAGAAAGTCAATAGTTTTTACTGCATTTTCATGTATCTCGGTGTTATTATCTCTTGAGTCGTCATTCAGCTAAAGATTGAAGAGATGGTGGACGGATCCCAATGGCGAGTGTATTCGTATACATCACGATCAAGCATAATCCTATAGCCTAGCCAATAGGGATAGTCATCATAGAGTACCCAAGTAGAACCCTGGTTTTCTAAATCGAAGCCACTTCCAACATTTGTACGCATAACATTAGAAACATCCATGTAATATGACTCGTATGCTTGCTCACACGGACCCTCATAATACCATGGCCAATAGCAATAGTTTGGTCCTTGGAAAGTATCCTGTGTACTTACTCTTTTTTGATAATAGTCTGCCGTAGTATCATATGTCACTCCGGGGTTACTCCACGACCAACCGTAATTAATATTGAAACCCCCGCCACCATATGTCACAGCGAAACCTACATTAACGGTAACTGTTGTATCCGGAGGCGTATCTCCCGGATCGTATCTGTATAGCTCTGAAGCTGAACTTGCATCAATTTTGATCTCTCTGGAATGAATGTATGGACCACAATGCACGGTCGTTTTTTCATAGTCATTTATCACGTGGTCTATATACGAATCAGTTCTCCAGTATTCTTTGTCAACTACATCATCCCAAACATCGAGTTGATACACTTCATGCCGTATGTAGTATTGACTGTATTCATCGCCAAAAATAATCAGATCTGAATTTTCCAATTTTTTTTGCCAAGTGCCTTCATATAATAGGCTTGTTGGTAGTGCACCCAGAACCTCCTCTGCAGCAGCTGTAATTATTTCTTCGCGTGTGTGTACTGAGTTTTCATTGAACATAATGAAATTCTTTGTTGAAATAATTTCATCGTAATTGATTATGCTAATCCAATAATCTGGATAAAGCTCCTTTTCCGAGATATCACTGAGTTGTTTAATTTCTTGAGTTTGCTCGTCTACATCAATTTCAAACGTAATTCGTGAAACTTTTTCTTGCAATGTGGGCACAGGAACTAATTTGTTATTCACGGGCAAGTTAATGGCCACAATGGTTCCTCCGTTTTCTAACGAGGCGACTAATCTAGCAATATCCACATTTTCTAAATCTGATATTATGAATAGAGTTTGGCCTTGCATCTGTTGTGAAGCAATTTTCAGGTTTTCGTCTTTTTCAATCAGGGAAACAAAAGACGCTGCATCCTTTCCATATGCAACAATTGTGATCTTTTGAGCAGCAAATACGCGAATAGTTGAAAGAACGAAACAAACAGCTAACAAGGTTGAAAGTAATTTGTAATATCTTTTCTTCATTTTTTCACCTCCTTTTTTGATATTATCCTTTCTCTCAGGAGTCAAGCGGGTGAAACGTCGTCAATTTTTATTTTCTAAGATTCCGTTCCAGCGTTTCAGATAAAAATAACCTTAGTTTCAACAATTCCAGATAAAACAGCCCAAGCAAGTGATAAGCCAAATCAGCAGTTGTTTTCACCGCTTGTCCCCCTCATGAAACATTCTACCTAAACCTTATAAAAATTTTGCATATTCGAATCATTAGATAATAAGTAATCCATAAAATCCTCATCATAATTTTTTATCAAAAAAAATTGCCACATTTAATTCATTATTCAAGTCTTTGAGACGGCCCAGAAGTAACTTACAGGAAAAACATTTTTTCAAAACGTAAGTTATTGAATAAAAAATACAAAAAGGTTTTAATACATAACCAAAAAAGTTGCCACGGGTGTTTTGTTAAAATAAAAGTAGATTCCAGAATTCTTAAAGGCTAAATAACACTTAAATGTTAGTATATTACTGAGAAATTAGGGGGGGAAATTTTGTTTCTACAGAAGAGAATAATCGGTTTGATTGTGGCTGTGC
>CAZJLG010000206.1:0-3152 GCA_964546665.1 uncultured Candidatus Bathyarchaeia archaeon | reverse complement strand
TTATAGGTTGGCTCTTTCAAACTTTTTTCAATTTGTAAACTAGCTGAACATTTATGCTTTAGACATTCTGGAAAAAAGGGAGTTTTGCAGTCATTAAGTTCTATTCTGTTTTTGATCTATTACTTTTTTAGCTAGAATTACAGCTTCTTCCTTTGTTGTTCCAAATAGTGCACCTATTTCGTCTGCATCCTCTTTAGTCACAGCTTCACCGCCAATCATGATTACAATTTTATCCTTTAGACCTTCACGCTCTAAGGCAGAAACTACCTTTGGAAGATTGTTTTTAGCAGCAGTCAATAAAACAGAAATAACCATTATGTCAGCATTTGTTTCTTTAGCCTTTGAGGCAAAAGCTTCGGGAGAAGCTCCTCTTCCAACATCTATCGTTTTAAACTGTGCCTTCTTCAGGGCTTTTCTGACCATTTCTTTAGCTGTAGTCATTATATCTGGGGTGAGAGTGCCTATCACAACGGTTCCAATTGGATTGGCTGGTTCAGGGGGCTCCTTATCCATCATAGCTTTTAGCCAAGACAAAAAAATCACCACAACATATTAGGATAAAAATTCTATTTAAACATGTGCGCGCGTGCATCGATGTTTAAAACCTTGAATAGTCTATATTACGTTATTCGTTTAATTAGAGTTCTTGGAGCCTTTCTTCTTTTGTTTGGGTTAGCGAGCGAATTGGCGAGGCTGTTTAGGCGAGCGAGCACTACGTTAAAGCATCCTTACCTCACGTCGTCGGACAACATGATAGTTGTCACATTAAAAATTGAACTTTTGCGAGCGAGCCGTGACAAGGCGACGTTCCTCCCGAGCGAGCGGTAACTTTTTACCGCTATTATCTGCTAGTCGGTGAGTTGGAGCTTATTCTATGTCCGCCCCGATAAAATAACAAATGATGTTTTTTAACATAAACAATAAAACAGGGTCATTACATAGTTGAACATTAGAAAATTAGCATGTTGGGTTTCTTGTGGTTGAGATACATAAAGTCAAAATAACTGTTTTGAGGCGTTTTCATCCTTCTGAGGTTTTCGAAAAAAGTCCAATAACAACAAAAACTTCCTTTGGGAAATGTGACCAACTAAAAGATGGTCAAGAATTTATTGTTGAAAACATGGCAATGCCTGAAGGTTTCTGTAATACTGCGTGGTTATCAATCTACAGTAATGTCAGATTATTGAGTTATGGTTTTGACCTGCCATGGTTTGAAGAAAAAGGAGTTGCCATAAACTCATGCACAGACGGTTTTAGACCAGTTATATTCAAACTCCAACGCATCTAACCCTTTTGGGTTTGAGGTCAAAATTTAATCTCACAAACCAGATTTGTCATCAAAATCTTCTGCGCGGGTGTTTAATTAATTCCAGTTGCTAACTCACTGAGGGGGCAAGGCGGAGGGAGAAACGAGCGACGAATCCTAGAGTTTTGTGTCTGAATGGATGAAAAAAATCTTGCAGAATAATTGTGTACGCACACTTTCCTCGTAGGTCACGGCTTCAATTTTTCTACTAGACTCTTCAAGTTTATTTTAGAACTTTTTTCAGAAATGTTCGGGGTTCGGTTGTGGTGGACGGGGCGGGATTTGAACCGTTTTTGTCCTCGGCAATTTTTTTTCAGATTTTATTCATGTACATGTGGGAGTGGACTGCCCTTTCCATAAATTTTATTTGCATATTTGACTTTTTATTCTTTATAGAAAACAGAAGCTATATTCTATTTGGGGGTGCGCGTCTGAAAAAGCATGTTATGCTATTGGTTGTGTTCCTGATTACATTTTCGTCCATAGTTTCTATCATTCTTATTAACCAAGGAAATGAGGAGCGAACATATTATTTTCAAGCTGTTAGATGGACTGACGGAGCAGCCCCAGATGACTATATCGAAGTTGCGACTCTGCCTCTGAAGTATGAAATAATTTCCTTGACAAGAGAATCCGCAAACTCAGGTTCAATTCTTATCTCTGAATCAAGTTCAATTTGGGAATGGGCTGAAGAAATTATGAAGTCCCCCTTTGGTTCTGTTGACATCAAAATCTCAGAAATGGAATACTACTACATAACGGTTAGATAGCTTCCTCAGCAAAAAAACGGACATTTTGCGGAGACATAAAAATTCACAGTTGTGTACAATTCTTTTATCGCTAACGTTGGAGCCTTTCTTCTTTGTTTGGGTTAGCGCGCGAGTGGTGAGCCGTGCCGAGCGAATTGGCGAGGCTGTTTAGGCGAGCGAGCCGTGACAAGGCGACATTCCTCCCGAGCGAGCGGTATCTTCTTACCTCACTTGTCTGATATTAAGTAAAGAGTCTATAGCTCCGATGGGTTTTTAGTTAATTTTAGATTATAAGTGGGGGGTATAGTAAGAGCCATACAATGAGAGTTACAATTGCAGTTGTTCCTAATGAAATTGCAATGGTCTTTAACCATCCATAGCCAAGGAAGTATTTTATTAGAGGCGGTAAAATCAACACCATCGCCAATGCGACATAATAAGCTGGCCGTTGTGTGTCCTCCCAACTGTCATGCATGTATTCAACTGTTTTGGGGCTTGACGAGAATGAATTATCCAAATACACGGTATAAACTCCATCTTGCCATGTACTAAATTCGAACTCTCTAACTATACCTCTATGACCGTCGGTTACTCTTCCTAAATTCAGGATTGTATCTCCGTTTGGATTTGTAACCCAAATATTGATGGAATCATCAGAAGTTCCGTTGATTGACCAAATTCTAACCCAGACTATTTTTCCATAGGTCCTATCAAGGGTAAACGATTCTCTACCTTGTGGTTCCACATAAATAGTTTCAGACCAAAGAAAAGCGTAAACAGTTGGAATCAATAGAATCAAAAGAAAAATCGAAAAAAGAAAAACATAGACTCTAAGATTTGTTCTTTCACCAAACCAATATCCACGGTTTAACATCATGACCAACTATTCTGTGAACTTCTACGCATGAAATTTAATCAATTTCTTAGAATTATGATTTATGAAGCAAGAAACATAATCAAAAATCCTT
The DNA here is from genome assembly GCA_964546665.1 of uncultured Candidatus Bathyarchaeia archaeon. Taxonomy (GTDB): domain Archaea; phylum Thermoproteota; class Bathyarchaeia; order Bathyarchaeales; family Bathyarchaeaceae; genus Bathyarchaeum. The sequence continues at coordinate 129 of CAZJLG010000206.1, read as the reverse complement.
GAGCGCCCGCCTCTTTGCGCAGATATTTCATTCATTCTAGTTGCTAACTCGTTGTGGGGGCAAGGTGGCGGGGAGGGTTCGGTTGTGGTGGACGGGGCGGGATTTGAACCCGCGGCTTCAGCGATGCCA
>CAZJLG010000205.1:0-3164 GCA_964546665.1 uncultured Candidatus Bathyarchaeia archaeon | reverse complement strand
CCGCGAAATCCAAAAAACTGAGGGATGTGCCCTGACCGACTCTGTGAAAGTGTTTACGCATAAAGTCCAGCAGGTTTCTGGAATCTGTGACCCGTATGAGGCGCTGAAGTGTTTCAACATCAACGCCATAGGGGTGAGCCAAAGTTTCTGTTGGTGGAGCCGGCATCTTGTTTGTGGCTCGATTGAACATGTATAATCTGCCTTTAGGATCAACGAATCTGATGTCAGCATAGGGCGTCACCAGCGCCGTCTGCTTCAGATACTCCAGAATCTTGGACATTGCCCTGAAGTAGTCTCCCTCCAGAGAAAACTCAACAATGGTTCCACGCCAATTTTCGCTGTTTCTTCGGGTCTTACGATCCAAGATTAGGGGACGGTTCCGCTGGATATCTATCATCAGCTTAAACTCGTAAACTTTGGAGCCGCCAGTGCTGGACCTGATGAGAACGGGCTTGTGAGTGGTAATCTGACCATAAAGAATAGCCATTTTTCCGCCCAAACCAAAAGTTCCACGCGCCTGTTTAAGTTTGTAGTTTGAACCGAACAAAACCTGACCAAAAGCTGCGGGAATGTGACGGGCTGCGATTCCAGAACCGTTGTCCATGACCATTAGCCTGTATACCCCATTTCCTGAATCGGTTGTAGTATGGACGTCGTCCTCCTCAGTCAATCGCACGTACACTTCTGGAGGAACATTCATTTGGTCAGCGGAATCAAGAGAGTTCTCCACAATCTCCCTGACGGACACAAAGATTGCCCGTGAGGGATTGGTAAAGCCTGCTATGTCTCGGTTACGATAGAAAAAGTCTGCGGCGCTTATCTCTTGGAAGGTCACCAAAGCTGGTTCCCACAGCCCCTCCAGATTCTAAGCTTTGAAATGTGCGTTTTCATTGCTTTTGCGTCGCCTCCGCGGTGTTCTAGACTGGAAACCGCGTCAGAATGGCATTGTATTGTATGTAGCAACATGGCAGATTCATTCATAATTCTGTATGATAGGTATTTCAATGTTTTTGTAAAATTTAAAGATTAACTAATTTGTGCCAGTTACAGCGGGTTTTCTGACGGGCTTCGGTATGTTGGCTCCCAAAGCTGCAGCCTCTGTTTTTTGAGTTCTCTTCGTTTTTTGTGCAGAAAACGGTACACTGTCCCATGCAGGCTTCCCCTGATTAGCATACGTACAGCTTCCCGCGCAATCGCGGACTGATCAGGGTACCCAATTATCGCGATCGTGTGCCCGTAAACCGAGATGTTTGCTTCACTTAGCTCCTCGATGATTCTCCGAGTTTTGCCCTCCTTGCCGATCACTCTTCCTTTCAGCCGTTTCAGGTCAGACGGGGACCTGCCCACAGTTTCCCGAAGGTCTATCAGCTCAAACATGATCTCATCGTCGTCGAGCAGCCTGAAAGCGTGCTCTGGCGCGAAGCCTCTGCCTATGGCAGTTACCACCTCTTTGGCTCTGAAGAGAACCGTTGGGTCCTCTGCTGTTGGCGGGAGAGTAATCTGGACGGTTCCAGTTTCGCTGTCCACCTGTAAATCAACAGAAAGCTTTCTTTCGATAACATTTTTTACTGTGCCGTCTGGACCAACAAGAGCTCCGATGCGGTCTCCCGGAATCTTGATGTAAGTTTTATTTCCTTCCACTTGTAATCCTCTCGTACATCTCGTCTACTGATGGTATGTCTGGGACTTTCCTATTGAAATATTTATGCAAATTCTCTAGGTCTCTACGCAGGAACTTGTCAGCCATAGGATGCTTGACTAAAACAGATTGTGCAACATCGAAAATCACGGGTTTTCCCTTCCACATCATGACATTGTATTCGCTCAGATCCGCATGCACCAAACCACCTTTACTATACAACCGCTTCAAATAAGTCAAAATCAACTTGAAAACTTGTTGCGGGTCCTCAAGAGTGGTTTCTTTCATGAGGGGCGCACGTTTACCATTCTTGCCAATAAACTCCATGATCAAAACGTTCTTTTGCACAGCCAAAGCCTCGGGAACGTTGACTCCTGCCTCTTTGGCGCGCCGCAGATTCTTGAACTCTTTTTGTGCCCAAGTGTATATGAGTGAGCGCGTGTCTTTGCGGACATGGGCGAATCTGGGGTCGCCTTCTATGTAGGGGATCATGCCCTTCTTGAAATCCGCTGAGCTTGTAAGATAGATTTTGATTGCTAACTCGTTTCCCTGTGGGTCTTTTCCCCAGTAGACCCGCGCCTCTTTTCCAGCGTTTACAACTCCATGAATCTCGTCAATGACTCCCTTGTTCATGAAGCCGTAGATGACCAGGAGCGTAGGCTTGTCGAAAACCTCTTCTATAACTTGGTAATCTTCGCTCCGTTTATTCTTCATCAGCGACTCAGTTTCGTATGCTTGTTGCTTACGATCGAGCCGTTTATCTACTCTCTCTCTAAAAGCCACAGTAAACCTTCCTACAGAACAGTGAAGCTTTGGAGTTTATCGAATTCACTAGAGAAGCGAGTGCAACTTTGTCTGTGTTCTTCCGTTTTCTCCAAGGATACACCATCTGGAATAGAGACGCAACTATGCCTATTTAGGTTTCTCTGCAAGCATGTATGCCTGCAAGCTTTTGAAAAATCCCTATTAGAGCGGTATGCAACTATTTTCTGTAATGCTTCAATAAAGGGTGAAGGAAGAAATGAAGTTCGTTAAGTTAACTGAAGAAGGGTGGCTGAAGAGGCAGGGTTACTCTAAGAAAATCTTGCTATCCGAGGACGACCTGAAATCGAAAGGAAACCTTGTTCAGATAGTCAAGAATGAGGCGCACACAGAAATAAAGCCCCACTACCACAAGCAGATGATCGAAATATATCATATTCTACGAGGAAACGCTGTTGTTTTCTGCGGCGACACAAGAGTTAGAGCCCAGCCCGGAGACACTTTACTCTGTGAGCCTGGGGAAGTTCACGGCTTAGTCAACGACACAGACGAGGATTTCCTGTTTGCGGTCTTCAAGATCAACGCAGAAGACGAAGACATGTACTGGCTATAGCTTTCTCTTATATCTTGACGATCTGGGCGTGGGGGATACCGCAGATTTCTATAACTGCCGCGGGGTGAACCAGACCCTGCTCTATGGCTTTTTTGACGATGTTAGGTCCAACCATGTTCACGACTGTGGATTCTTTCATCAGCTCAACAG
>CAZJLG010000204.1:0-3189 GCA_964546665.1 uncultured Candidatus Bathyarchaeia archaeon | reverse complement strand
GTTCTCTGAGTAACCATACAACAACAATGCCGAGCATGTTATAAAAGTTTCATGAACAGCAAATAAAGATTGAAAAATCATTCAGAAAACGGGAAACAGAATAACTCAAACCAGCCATGCGGTTTCGTCACATTAGATGGCTTTAATCAAAAAGATTCGAAGGCTGCATAGCCTAAGCCATCATTAAACTATCTTATCTCCTAGCCACTGGTTGATTCCAAACATCCAAAACTTGAGCACACACAGGTCTGAAAGGCTGTTATCTGGTTGGCGTGAGCATTATTGTTAGCCTGTTTGTCATCTGTTCTACGTCTATGTCCAGTTCTTCTTCCAAGAACTGTTGTATGGCTTTGTGGAATTCTTTAGGTATGGTTAGGCTGTAAACTGGGTATTCGTACTCGGCTTTGCCGTAATACCGCTTTTTCACTAACCGTTTTCGTATCTTTACCATAGCACTCCAGTCAACAGACTTGAGCTAAAAAGGCTTCTAGCCAACAAACAGCAGTGTCCCACGGAGAGGTGACTGAAAATAAACTAAATAAAACCATGTTTGGTCACGAAATGTTGACTGTTTCAAGTGCTGATTTTATCTTTTAACTTTTCCAGCCAATCATAGTTTCTGGTGTGCCAAGTTGCCATGGGACCAAACCCAAAACTTCATCCGTTCAGGATATAGGAAACCTGAAGAATTTGACCCAGAAACCCTTAAAACAATCACCCTCAGCCAAGAAGAGGGAATCAAAGCCATAATCGCCAAACCCTGGAACAAACAATCAACCGCGGTAGTAAGCTATCTTTTCAGCAAAAACAAAGGCTGGACCACAGAAAAAGCCCAAGAATGGCTCAAAGAGCACGAAAAGAAAGCCAAGGAGTCCTTCAGTTGGGCAGGTACAATCCAGAATATTCCGCAGACAGGAAACCTGACATAACTAAGAGTCCAGCAGCCTATGCGGCGTTCCAGAAGCAGGACTTGCAGAGAGGCTTCGGTCTGGATGCCCGTTTTGGGACAACTGGGGCAGGAATAGTCTCGGTCACTTTTGGTTTGAACGCCGTCTTTGCGTACAAGGTTAGGCTTCCTGAGTTGTGGCTTGATGAAAATGGAAGAATCGTTCTGAACGTTTCTAGGCCATACGCGTGGGTGGGAACCTGAAGATGAGTCGCCGCAGAGAAGAACAGGACATGATGGACAAGGTTATCCTCACTGCCCTCAAGAGGGGCGATGTGCATTGGACGGCGCTGGAGAAACGGGTTTTGACTACGTGCCACTCTTTGGCTACGCGAACAAGATTCGATAATCGATTACGTTACTTGCTGAAGAAGGAGTACATTATGCGGGTCTGCCGAGGAGTGTACAGAATCACTGAGAAAGGAACCAAGTATATGCAGGTAATCTGAAGCTGTTACGTGTATTTCTTGAGTATCTCATGATAGCCTTTAACTGCTCTTTTGGGGTCATCAGCGTAGATAACTGCCCTGCCTAAACTAACCAAAGGATTACGGGCGTACCTTATCTTGTCGGCCTGTCCGCCCTGAGGACCTAAACCCTGCAACAGAAACACCACCCTGTCTCCTACAGCTTCCTGGATGTTCTTGATGTATGCGTCCTCAACAAAGCAGGTTAAGCCTACCACGCATCCGTCGGCTCCTGCCTCCTTCACTGTTTTTGCGGTATGTAGATAGTATGGCTGCCCGTCTACGGTTGTGTCTATCATCATCTTTTCTGCTTCTGGGTTAGACATGAGGGTGAGAACTATGACGCCCAGGTTCTTCTCATGCGCTTTTTCCACGGTCCGTTGGGTGTTGCCTGCGAAGGGAGAGAAAGTGAAGGCGTCGAAGCCCATTTCTTTGATCCAATATAGCGCTGAGCCGTTTGTGGAGCCAATGTCGCTTAGCTTATGGTCGAGTATGGCCAGCATTCCTTCCTTGTGAATCTTTTTTGCGATTTTTTTGAGTGTGTCGGTGTGTCCTAGATAGTATTGGGTGTTGGGTTTTATGGAGCAGCAGTAGTCGCCTACCTGCTCGATGATGTCTAGAGAGAAGTTGAGAAGAGTTTCCGCATCTTCCTTGGAGACGTATCCGTCTGGAACCACGTTTTCGGTTCGTTGTTTTGGCAGCGCAGGATCAAGATTGATGTTGATGAAGCTGCCTTTCTCTCGGGTTGCCTTCAAGTATTGTTCGTAGAACATTGTAACCAGCTAATTCTTAATTCTCTACGTTATTTAACTATTAAGCTGGACGAAAAGCCTTCCTTTTGATTTTCTTATGTCCTGTTTCCTTGTTAGTTTTCGTTCATGGGTCATGATAATGTATATTCATCTATAACTTCAGACCCTAATCTTAGTGTGGCAACATGGAAAATTGGTTTATACGCCCAAGCTGAATCAAAACTTGACTCAATCCAAGTATTTACCTCAAGCTCCTCTCCTGCATGAAGTATATCTAACAAGACATAATTACTCCCCAGTAAATGATTGACATCACCTAACCTTTTTAAAAATAAAACTAAACCTCTTACATCTTCATTCCCGTTATTTTGTATTGTTACATTAGTTCTGAAAATTAACCACATACCACCTGGATTCTCCCATCCTTCTTCAACCGAAAAAGAAACGATCTCTACATCATAAACTGGATTTTCTAATTCGTCAATACGATTTTCAAGTTCATCTATTCGAGTTTCAAGTTCAAGGATTTGATTCTGAAATTCGCTGCTACGAATTTGTTGCTCGGCTAACTGATTTTGGGCTTCGCTATTTTGACTTTTTAATTCACTGTTTAGATGCTGCAGTTCACTAGTCTGATAGAACAAACAAGCAGTAGCAATCCCCAGTATAACACTGGTAATGGCTAAAGCAGCAATTAGCTTCTTCATGAAAACGCTTCCCATATCGTCTTCTTAAACAAAACAATCGTCAGACTGCTCGCTAAGATGAACCACAAAAACAGTTCTGATGGAAACTCGGGGATTGTTTCAGGTACTGTTAGCACTGAGGTTTCTGTGGGTTCCATGAGTGGTTGGTTGTCTTGGGTGTCCTCGTTTATGATGTAGGGTGTATCGCCTACTCCGTCTTCGTCAGTGTCTGTGCCGTGGTAGTCGAGGAAGAAATAGACAGGTAGAGAGCAGGGGGGAAAAAGTTAAATTGTAAACCCACCAACAGATTAAATTCTCCTAAATATATTTTATATTAC
>CAZJLG010000203.1:1993-3227 GCA_964546665.1 uncultured Candidatus Bathyarchaeia archaeon | reverse complement strand
TTATATCCTTGTTTTTGTAAAATACGTGAGAAGATGTGAAGTATGTATTTGTCGTCGTCTACTATGAGGATGTTCTTGGGTTGTTTTTCCATCTTTAATCTGTCTCCCGGGTAAATGGTAATTTTATAGTAAATTTGCTACCTTTTCCCTCTTCGCTTTCAAAGCTTATCTCTCCGCCATGGGTGTCTATCAGTTTTTTGCAGACTGCTAGTCCAAAGCCTTGTCCTTTAGCCTTTGTAGTGAATAAGGGCGTGAATATTTTTGGTTTATGCTCTTCAGCTATGCCTACACCGGTGTCTTCGACACAGATTTGTGCTTCCTTTTCGTTACAGGAAACTTTAATGGTTAATTCTCCTCCATTTGGCATTGCTTGGACAGCATTCGCTATCAAGTTCATAGTAACACGTTTTATAAGCGTCGGGTCAACCACCAAATTTCCGAGATCTTCTTGGAATAGGGTTTGGACTGTTACATTTTTTGGAACCTTCACGGCGGATATTGATTCGCTGATCAGGTTTTGAATATTTGTCGCTCTAAGTTGGGGTATAGGTGTTCGGGCAAAGTCTTGCAGGTCAGCAACTATGTGATTGATATAATGTATTTGGTCTTCGATGATATCGAGAATTTCTAAGAGCTCTTTTTTTTCGTGGCTTTCACACTGGAGTGATTGAAGTTCTTCTTTTGCCAAGTAGATAGACCCGTCTATGCTCTGCAGCGGGTTGCGGATGTCGTGTCCCACCATGCCTGCGGTCTGACCAATGGTGATAAGTTTCTCAGCATCCTTCAATTGCTTGCTCTTCTCTTCGACCAAGTCCTCCAAATGTTTGCTGTAAAACTCGAGTTTTTCCCGCAGCATAACCAAGTCTGTGATATCCTGTGTGGTTCCAAAGGCACTTAGCAATGTGCCGTCCTCGTCAAACTCCAGTTCAGCTTTTTCTCGCACCCACTTAACTTGTCCGTCCACGATAATTCTATGTTCTACGTCGTAAGGTTCACCTCGAAGTCCAGCCTTCCATTTCATGTCAACATATGCTTTGTCGTCTGGATGTACACTATTAAGAAAAGTCTCGTAAGTCATAGGCGTCCCTGTTGGGACTCCGAAAATTCTATGATTTTCATCTGACCAGCGCAAAACATTTCGTTGAGTATCTAGGCGCCAGCTTCCAGTTTTAGACACAGCCTGAGCATGTTTCAAATCATGTTCGGCTTCTTTAAGCGCTTTTTCGCTCATCTT
>CAZJLG010000203.1:0-1893 GCA_964546665.1 uncultured Candidatus Bathyarchaeia archaeon | reverse complement strand
CCTGAGCATGTTTCAAATCATGTTCGGCTTCTTTAAGCGCTTTTTCGCTCATCTTGCGTTCAGTAATATCTATACATATTCCCATCATTCGAGTGGGCTCGTTCTGCTCATCGTATACGCCTTTTCCTAACGCATTTATCCAACATATCTCTCCATCAGGTCGGATAATTCTATACTCGTTGTTCAAGAAAGAGTGATTTTTCAACACCTTATCTATCTTAGTAGAGGATTTCTCTTGATCTTCAGGGTGCAAAACAGCCTTCCAACTCTCAAACGATGCAACATCTTTTTGTGGGTCAAGACCAAAGAGTCGAAACATTTCAAGGCTCCATTCGATATGACCTGTGGTAATGTTCCAGTCCCAAACTCCAACTTCTGCTGCATGTTGAGCCATCTCGAAGCGTTCATTTAAACGGCGGATCGCCTCTTCAGTTTTCTTGAGTTCAGTAACATCTTCAAATATGGTAAAGAAATACCCCTTCTCTGGAGAGCATGTAGACACCCAATACCACCTATCCAGAGCCTCAACATAACTTTCAAACTTCAAAGGCTCTCCTGTCACGGCAACTCTCCCGTAGACTTCTATCCAATTTGCTGGATCTTTCTCTAGTTCTGGAAGCACTTGAGTAACCCGTTTACCTAGAATATTCTCCCGTTTCAGTCCTGTGTGCCGTTCGAAAGCATCGTTAACTTCCAAGAAAATATAATCTACGGGTCTCTGCGCCTCATCGAATAGGACTTTATGATAAGCGAAGGCATCCTGCATACTTTCAAAAAGTGTGCTGTATTTTTGCTCACTAAGTATTAATGCACCATTCACCGCTTTGCGTCTCGTCGCGTCCTCCATCAGAACCCAATCATCGTCCTGCCTGATTAAGGTGCCAACATGATTACGAATAACGTCAACAACATCCATGCCGCTGCAATTCGAAAGGCGGTATGTACATAATGCGATCATCCGGTAATCGCCAATAACTGAGTTAATAGCTCTCTCGTAATCTACAAAACTCTTCCAGAGGTCTCGGTCAACCCACAAAGTGTTTCCTGTGAGTCTTAGCCCCTCAAATCCACGCTTCAAAGCAGCTTTCTCTTTTTCTACCCAGCCCTGCAGCACCCGTTCTGAGTCAAACGTGCCGCCCAACAAATACCAATCAGCGTAAGAGAGTATTTCGATTTGTCCATTCCTGATATATTGGTCTAAGTCAGGAACAGCATCTTTGAGAGCATCTTTTGCTTCATCAACCCCTAGAGGCGGCGACGTTACCCACATGCAAAACTCGTTACTACGTAAACCTTCAGCAAAATAGGGAACCAAAAGGTCAATCAGGTCCTGTTTTGTTTCATAGAATTGACAAAGATGTGTCCCCCAGGGTATAACTCCTACCAGATCGTTTCCAAATCTTCGGAGCACACCTTTTTCAGCATAATTCACAGGCAGATACACCATCCGTTAAGTTATAACTCTTCTTTGTTGCTACGTTCCTTAAAAGATTAGGTGCAATTTCAGAATCTTCTTTGACCAGTTTTAATTGTCCCGTATTGTAATCACTAAAATATGCAGTTGACATACATCAACGGGAATATGTTCATTTGCTTAAAAATATAAAAACACATCCACTAATAATGAATGCATTGATGCCCTACGAGTTAGTGAGAGATGGAATTTGGACGATAAAACACTATATGAAATTCTCAACGAATTAGGTCTGTCAAAAAGAAAAGCTGACATTTACATGTTCCTTTCAAGAAAAGGTCTCCAAAAAGCCCAATCCATCGCTACATATCTTGGAATTGATAGAGCCCAAAGCTATCGTTTGCTTCGTAGCCTAAAACAGAAAGGAATGATTGAAGAAACAATCGAATCGCCTACTCGATACATAGCCATTCCAATAG
>CAZJLG010000202.1:0-3244 GCA_964546665.1 uncultured Candidatus Bathyarchaeia archaeon | reverse complement strand
TTTGCAGAGCAGTTCATTCATAGGCGAATAGGCGCAAGTCTGCCACAACAAACACCTTGCCGTCTGATGCAATGGGTGGAAAAGCGTAATGTTCAAAGGTATGTCTTAACCGTATGCTTCCGTTGTCTGCGTCAAGACAGTACAAGTTATGGCTTTCAGTAACATAAAGTACGTTATCTAACATGGTTGCACCGACAAAATTCCAGGAACTTTCGTTGGTGATTGGGTATGTCCATATTCTGTCGCCATCCGAAAGGTCTAACGACAATATTGTTGCATTTGATGGTTGTGTTCCGTTGTAACTGACGATTACGCTCCAGAAAACTTCTTGATGCTGAGGGTCAGCTTGAACAGAATAGGCTTTCACATCTAGTACATTTGTTTTTGTAATGTTCTGGTCGTCAGCAAAGGTTCTCCAATTCAAAGTACCGTCTTCAAAATTTATGGCATACAAGTAACCGTCTTCGGCTCCAAACATTACCAAATCATTTGACACTGTTGGCAGAAACATTCTAGCGCCTACTTCAAAGCTCCAAGCTTCCTTTCCAGAAGACACATCTATACATAGAAGGGTTTGTCCGTCTTCATGGTCCTCAAGTGGACTATAGTTCCAAAACAACACTTTATCGTAGGCGGCAACTGGAGATTTGCTATAGCTTCCTGGAACAGTCCACAAAATACTCCCGTTGTTTAGGCTGACCCTGGAACCATCCATAATATAGACGTAATCGCTTTCAGGCGCGGATGTGCTTGCGTTGACTGGCCTAGCGCCAAAATACGAAGAATAGTTCCATAACAGGTCTCCAGTATAAGCATCATACACAGCAATGCCGTTTTGTTCCGCAAACACTTTCCCGTCTGCAACAAAGAAATCAGGAGCCCATTTATAGCCGTAACTGGTACTTACTGGCGCTTGGTACGACAGCTCCACTTCGCCAGTATCCATGTCCAATCGGTTCACCACTGAGCCTCTGGTGCCAACATACAATTTGCCATCATAAACTTGAAGGGGCAAACCATTATTCGAATAACCACCTATGCTAGCGTTCCAAAGCGATTTCCCGCTCTCTGCATCAAAACAGTACACGTTAGCCCATGCATCAGAAGAAAAAACTTTTCCGTCAGCAACCGCAAAATCGGAAGCAAAACTTTCGATGTCAGTTTGCCACAAAATTCTTGGTGTTGTCTTGGTTGAGCCTGTTAGATGCCCACTGTCGTACAAGATTGCCAGTGAAGCGGAACCTACAATCAGAATCAACATTACTGCAACGAACAGTGAGGAACTTCTGTTCAACTGTGTTCCCTACGCCATCATTAGAATGTTGATGCATTTAAACCCTCTTTTGGGTGTTGCATTTCGATTTAAAAAAACTGTTCACTCGATTTATTCAGGGCAACTCCGATCATGATTGAAGCGTGGCGCCTAATGTTTTCAGTTTGTCTATGTTTGCCCAAATAAGACTGAAAACAACGATGGCGAAGCCTAACCACTGAAGCGTCCAAGCGATGCTGGTTGCGCCGTTCATTGCGATGTGCTCAAAGTGGTAGGCCTTTTCTCCCTCAACACTGAACAGGACCTCAGTCTCTGTGACGTAGCTGTTCAAAACAAGAACGTTCTGAATTATAGACAGAACTATCAAAACTAATCCAGAAATTGTGACAAGAAAAACTAGTTTGTTTCGTTTGCTCCCTAAATTTGTCAAGTTAAATGAGTAGAACTTGTTTAGTAGCGAGGCGGCAAGCAGGCAGAACAGCGGCAGAAACTGATAATCATACTTAATCGGATTGTTATATGGGGTTACCAGATTTCTTCCAAGCACCAGAAACATGTTTACGCCTAAAACTGTGACAACGGCTGCCAAGCAAACTAGGTCAGACCCTAAGATTTTTCCGAGATTTTTCCTGCGCACAAAAGATACCAGCAGAGAGATGGCGCCTGCAGCCAAAAAGAACACGCCTACCGCGCCCAGAAGATAATAGATAACAAAGAAGGGTGAGGGCGCCGCGCCAGAGATGTGGAAGTTGAAGTCGTCGTGTGTGAAGGCAGCGTAGAATCCCCTGTTTGTTATCAGTTCGTACCAAATGTAGGTGAAGACTAATGCGGGCACAAAAAACATCACCCCCATGAAAGTGCGCCAGAGATTTTTTGGTCCAGCATAAAAGTAGTATATCGCAAGCGGAACCAGCATGAACACGGCAAATGCCTTAGTCAAGAAGGCAACACCAAAAAATACTCCAGACAACAAAATCAGCTTCGATGAATTCTTTTTTGTTGCGTAGATTCCCACCAGCAGATAGAGCAAACTGAAGAACAGGCATTGTGCATCGATGAGGAAGCTTCTGGAGAGCACAATGTGCCATGGAATGGACGCGAAAATTGCTGCAGCAAACAATCCTGTCCGCCTGTCATAAAGGACTCTGCCGATTTCGTAAAGCAGGACTAGGCATCCGGCACCGAACAAGGTTGGCACGGATACAGCCACATTGTAGGATGAGCCGAAGGCTCTGAGAAACAGGGCTCCGGTGTAGAAGCCCAGCGGCGGCTGATTAATGAAATGACCAAACTCGTGATATGGCAGCCCCCACTCGTTCACACCCAAAGCAGCAGCGTACTCCACTTGTGAATCGTAGTTGCTGAATTCTCCTGTAGCAACCGACATCAAAATGAAGCCGAGCATAATTCCAAGCAGAGGCAGACTGTTCTTTAGAACAGTTTTCAAGTGTGACTTTTGTGTAGCCTTCACGCGGTTACTACTTCCTGACCAATTTACTGGGTGTTAACTAGAGAACTGAGGAATTAAGAAATAAAACTTTGTTAACAACGAACCCATTTGGACTGAAGACTAGCCCAATAAACCGTGCGGACAAGAAGTTTAAAAAATTGAAAAGGGTTGATGGTCCGGAAATGTTTGTGTGTTTAGTTTTCTGTTAGCACGCAGTCATCGTATTCTTTTTCAAGCTTGTTCTTGTGTGACAGTTCTTCTTCTGCCAGTTTAGTGAACAGTTCAGCCATGGGTGTTCCTTTGAGTCCCATAGCCAGCGTCTTGTAGTAGTCGTAGGTGCTTTTTTCTCGTTTTGCGGCATACACTAGTATCGTCTCGTAATCTGCGTCATCAGATAAAGGAGTGTCCTCCAGCATGTCAACGATCTTCAGGTCCTGAACTGTGCCGCTGTGGGAACCCAGCTCCGAAATTTTTGCTTGGTTGTTCATTATTGCTTCAAGCTTGCTTTTGTGTCCCATTTC
>CAZJLG010000201.1:0-3290 GCA_964546665.1 uncultured Candidatus Bathyarchaeia archaeon | reverse complement strand
CCATAGGCTGGACATTCACCGGATGGAGCGGCGACCTAACAGGAACAACCAACCCGGACACAATAACCATGAACAGCCACAACACAGTACAAGCAACCTTCATACAACTAGTAGAAGTCAATCTACTAGACGATGACTTCGAAAACTGGAACACATGGGACCAAACACCCAGTTCTTGGTATCTAAGTCCCGATCAAGATCACAACGGGAGATATTCAGCCAAATCCACCGCAGGACAAATGGGTGACTTTGACTGTGACCCAATTGACACCAGAAACTCAGAAGCTGTAACCTTAGACTTCTATTACCGATTAGCCAATGGTGTTGATGGAGGAGACTTAATTGTGTACTTCTATGATGGAAGCCATTGGGACCAAATTGTAGATTTAGGAAGTCAATCTGAAGGTTCATGGAGACATTATACCTACACAACAACAGACAGCCAATATATGACATCAAACTTCAGAGTACGCTTTGATTCAAATCTCGGCGGCAGCGAAACAATATGGATTGACGACGTTACCCTATACAAGACCACCTCAGCCCTACTTGATGACGGATTTGAAGGCTCATCCTCAAGCTGGGACAACAACTGGGACGCCACAAGCCACGACTGGTACAGAAGCACAACACGACACAGCGGATCATACGCAGCCGGATCCCGCAACAATGACGAAGGCTACTTCTACAGCGACCCCCGCGACACCAGAAACTCGATAGCCATCACCGTAGACTTCTGGTACAGACTAGACGACACAGAAGGTAGCGACTTCAGATTATACTTCTATGACGGAAGCAACTATGATACAATAGAACCAAACCTAGGCGATGGAAGCGAAGATACGTGGCGACACTACACATACACAACCACTGACACTCAATACTTCAAATCAAACTTCAGAATACGATTCTACACCACCATTGACAGCTACGAAAATGTGTGGGTTGATGACGTCAAAATCATAGCAGTAAAAACATCTGACGCTCTCTTCAACGACGGGTTCGAAACATGGGAAGACAAATGGGACGCATCCTCAACCTCATGGCTCCTAGGCCCAGACCAGCACCACAGCGGAAGCTACTCAGCCAAAACCACAAACGGACAAGAAGGCAACTTCTACTCAGATCCAGTAGACACCAGCCAAGCCATATCCATCGAAATAGACTTCTGGTACCGCGTTGACGACCTGGAAGACAGCGACCTGCAACTATACTACTACGACGGAAGCAACTATGACTTAATAACTTATCTAGGAACTGACCCTGAGGACACATGGCGACACTACAACCAAGTCATCACCGACACTCAATACTTTAAGTCCAACTTTAGACTTGGATTCTCTTCAAGCCCCGATGACAATGGAGAAAACGCATGGATAGACGACGTCACCATCACAATGACATATAATCCCTAAACCTCTCTCCCTTTTTACTTACAAGCGTATACCATAATTTGATGCGCGCGCAAGCAGAGGTTTCAGCATATTTTCCTTCATTTTTCTTTTGAAGGAAAAGTTTACTAATGTTTTTTGCTCCTTGCACATTATTCTCTTTGTTGCAATTGTAGTTCTGCTATTCTTTTATTTATAAAGTCAACAACCATTTCTTAATAAATTAAGTAATCTTTTGCACAATGAAAATTTGGAGTGCTCTTAAAATTATCGAATGGCAGATAGAACTTGATCTCTGCATAATTTTCTGTCACTAAATCTTGTAACAAAAAGAAGTCAATGTAGCCACGAAAATCCCTGAATAAACTAAAAAAGTCTTGGTATCGCATTAACACATCCTATAGCGGCTGGGTAATCCAAGATAAAATCGTCTGATGCACTCTAACGTTAAATCAAATTTGTCGTCAATTTTGCTGTTACACCCGTGCCATGTTTATAGTCTGTTTGTTATCAATTGTATTATTAGGAAAAATGATGTATCCTCCAATTGTATTTCCAAAAGAATAAACTTGGTTAACTGCTTCGGGTACTATAACTAATCATTGGACATGAGAATAGGCTATTTTGTTAAACCACATTTCTACAAGCTTGCTTTTGGAGAAGTCATCATCTACCACATTACTTCGCCATACGTAAAGTGCCCCTGTGAGGATTAACTGTGCTGTTACTTTACATAGAACATGTCTTTTCCTTGTTGTGGACTCTTTATGGCTTCTTTTCTTATCTTCTTCTCTATCTTTTCTTCTTGGCTTCCAGTTATTTTTGCGTCGTAGTCCACAAAGGCGGACACAAGATTGGCAAGATTCCTGTTTATCTCCACCAGCTCATCTAAAGTAAATTGAGCCATGATGTCGGGGTTATCAGCCCACTGCATCCACCCAGTTACGCTCCGTTGCAGTGCAAGAATTGTGAACCTGATGGTCCGCACCATATCCAGCCTGTCCTGTCCTTCGAGCTTCTCTGACTCTTTTATTTCCTTCAAAATTCTTTGGCAGTCGTTAACCCATCTTCCTTCCATGAGCCACACCACAGTATGCCCTAGGGGATTTCGGTAATAAAAGCTTTCTTTATCTCAAATATTTGTTGCAAAAGCATATAAGAATCGATAAATTCTCCTTCAGATATGAGACTAGCTTCTAAGGACAACAAAGAACCGTCGCTGGCTTTTGGCGGACAAGCTGTGATGGAGGGCGTGATGATGCGCTCCAAAAACCACATGGTAGTGTGTGTGCGGCAGCCCAACAATGAGATAGTGACTAAGACGGAAGAGCTGCATTCTCTTTCTGAAAAATACAGATTCCTGAAGCTTCCGTTCCTGCGTGGCATTCTGGCTCTGGTTGAAACCTTATACTCGGGGATTAAAGGCATCTATTTTTCTGCAAACGCAGCTTTTGGCGAAGATGAAAATGAGGAAGAGGTCCTTAGCTCTAAAGAAATTATCGTGGTCATTGCTGCTGCCCTCTGCTTGTCGCTACTTATATTCAGTGTCACACCCTTTTTCTTAACTTCTTTCTTCAACTTAGGGAAAGGTGTGCTCTTCAATATTGTTGAGGGCATAGTTCGTCTCAGCTTCCTTTTAGCATACCTCGCTGCCGTATCTGCAGTCGGAGATTTCAAACGGATCTTTCAGTATCACGGCGCAGAACACACAGCCATCAACGCGTATGAGGCTGGAGTTGAATTGAATGTCGAAAACGTCAGAAAACATTCTCGTTTTCACGCTAGGTGCGGAACATCCTTTCTTCTTATCGTCACGTTGATCAGCATACTGTTTTTCTCGCTTATGCCAACCGCAGATTATATGATAAGATTGTCCTACAGAATTATTCTCATCCCCCT
>CAZJLG010000200.1:0-3295 GCA_964546665.1 uncultured Candidatus Bathyarchaeia archaeon | reverse complement strand
AAAGAAGCGACAAAACGAGCCTTCGCTCACATTGAAGAATACTTGAGGGAACTCAGCTGCCTGTCCAAGAAATAGTGGCTCTAATCGACAAGCTTGACGCCAAATTAGCTGTTCTTTTATGTCACCACAATGCTGACCCAGACGCCATAGGCGCCGCCTACGCCTTCAAAGGGCTACTAAACCGTCTGAGACCCAGCCTAGAAACAGAGATTGCCGCGGCTTCAGGACCCAGCAGACTCTCCAAATCAATGATGGAGGCTCTGCCCATAGAGCTTACGGACCAGCCTCGCATAGAAACGGCTGACCTAATCGTTTTACTGGACACAAACACTATTCAGCAACTGGATGAATGGAGCAACAGAATCAGTTCTAACCAGCCCCTTGTTGTGATTGATCATCATGCAAGCCATCCCGAAACCGAGCAAATCGCAACCCTTTCTGTGGCAGACGAAACAGCTTCCTCCGCCTGCGAGGTCGTTTACCGTCTCTTCAAGGAGGCGGAACTTGAGCTGTCTCCAGACGAGGCGAAAGCCCTCTTTCTTGGAATCGCCTTTGATACAAGACATTTTATTATAGCCACCTCCGACACCCTCAAAGTTGTGGCTGAGCTTGCAGAAGCTGGAGTAAACGCGCAAGAAACCCTTTCAGTTCTTTCGTTGCCCATGGAGCATTCGGAGCGCGTAGCACGGCTGAAGGCTGCTGAAAGAGTAAATCTCGTGAAAATAGGTGACTGGCTGATTGCTCTTTCTTCTGTCAGCGCGTATCAAGCCTCAGCGTGCCGAGCACTCCTCGCCTTGGGTGCGCACGTTGCCGTTGTTGCTGGACAAAAACATAACAAGATTCAAGTCAGCTTCAGAGCTTCCCGCGAATTCTCTGAAGAGACCCGAGTTCATATGGGGCGTGATTTGGCAAAGCCTTTAGGCGATTTCATGGGAGGTATGGGTGGCGGGCATGCGCTTTCTGCTGGAGCGAATGGTGCTGGAGATGTGGAGGCTTGTCTCAGATTCTGCGAAAAACTGTTAAAACAGAAGTTAAAATAACTCTTTTTTGGGTAGTTACTCTTAAATGATTTGAGAAGTTGCAATACGTTGGCGAACCAAACGTTGGCTGTAATTGAGACCAAAGACCTAACATACACTTATCCGAGCGCGGAAAAACCCTCCATCAAAGACGTGTCCATAACCATAAACAAATCAGATTTTGTCATCTTAACTGGTCCCAGCGGCTGCGGAAAAACGACCCTTTGCCGATGCTTCAATGGTCTAGTGCCCCACTTCTACAACGGAACCATGGAAGGAACAATCACAGTCGCGGGTCTCAACGTAGCTGATCACAAAATCCCTGAGCTCGCCCGTCACGTAGGTCTTGTTTTCCAGAACCCAGAAAATCAGCTCTTCGCCCTGTCAGTTGAAAAGGATGTTGCCTTCGGTCTAGAGAACGCGGCTATGCCCAGAGACGAAATGAGAAAACGGGTTGACTGGGCGCTCCAAATGGCCGGCATATCAGAGCTTAGTGAAAGACCGCCCCATGAGCTTTCAGGTGGACAACAGCAGCGAGTTGCTATCGCTTCTGTGCTGGCAATGCAGCCTGACATCATGATACTGGATGAGCCAACCTCCTTTCTTGATCCTGTAGGAGCCGAAAAGATATTCGAGGTAATAAGCGAATTAAACAAAAAGCTTGGAATAACCATCATTCTTGTTGAGCATCGGCTGGACCTAGCCGCAAAATACGCCAACAGGGTTATTGTCATGAATAAGGGCTCAATCGCCTTAAGCGGCACTCCCCGGGAAATCTTCATGTCTGAAGACGCCCGCTTGATTGGCGTTGGCATCCCAAAAGCAACAAAACTGTATCAGCACCTTAAACAAAACGGAGTACAACTGAAGACTGTTCCAGTGACCACAGAGGAGACAGTGAATCTTTTGCGGGAGGCACTGACGCGTGATTGAAGTCAAAGATTTACATTTCTCCTATACAACCGGATTCGAAGCGCTGAAGGGAATAAACCTCACTGTTGAGGATGGCGAATTCTTGGCTGTCATGGGACAGAACGGGGCAGGAAAAACTACGCTGGTAAAGCATTTTAACGGGCTTCTAAAGCCAACCACAGGCGATGTTCTGGTTGACGGCGTAAACACCAGAGATGTAAGCGTTGCCAAACTTGCTCGAAACGTTGGTTTCGTGTTTCAGAACCCTGATCACCAGCTCTTCAGCGAAACCGTGGAGGACGAGATTGCCTTTGCCCTCAAAAACTTCGGTTTTGAAGAAGACGTAATAAAAAAGCAGGTTGATTGGGCTCTCAACCTCTTAGACATAGACCAGTATCGGAAGACGTCGCCTTTCATGCTCAGCGGCGGAGAAAGAAAACGGGTTGCCTTGGCTTCAATCCTCGCTTGGGACCCTCAAGTAATCATTCTGGACGAGCCAACCATTGGTCAGGATCATCAGCAGAAAGAGAAACTGCAGCAATTCATTATGCAACTGAATGCTCAGAAGAAGACTGTGGTTGTCGTCACTCATGATGTAGAGTTTGTGGCTGAATGCAATCCTCAGGTTATATTGATGAGTCAGGGAAAAATTTTGGCTGAGGGCATAGCGGGGGAAGTTTTGACGAACCCGAAGTTGGCGGCGCAGGCTTCGATTGTGCCTCCTCAGATAACGCAGATTTTCTTGCAGTTAGCTGATTTGGGTTTGCCAACTGATGTTATTGACGTTCATGAAGCCACCAAGATTCTGTTAGACCGCCTGAGGGAAAGACAATGAGCGTCTTTGAGGGCTTCAAATTCCGTAAAGTCTCTTCTGTGATTCATGATCTGGACCCAAGAGTCAAATTTTTATTCGTTTGCGTACTGTTCGCGATGGCAATCATGTTCTACAATCTGATAGCACTGGCTGTCCTGTTTTTCATACCCCTGCCCTTTGTTTTTATGGCGCGAGTTAGCCGGCAATGGTTGCGTTCACTAAGAGGCGCAGCCTTCTTGGCAATTTTTATCTTTGCAACAAACATTATTTTCGGATACTTTTATCCTAGCTTTCCACAAATAAGTGGAGCAGTCGACACTCCCGTAGAGTTTTTCGTGATTTTAGAGCGTGCGGCAGCCATGACTCTACGTTTTATTGTTCTAATCGCATCATTCTCAGTGTTCTTTCTAACAACTTCTCCTGACCATCTAGGCTTGGCGCTACAACAGAGCCACATCCCATACGAATTTTGTTTCGCCTTCACCACCGCAGTCCGTTTTGTGCCTGTGCTAGCTGACGAAGCCCAGACCATCATGGATGCACAGAAAGC
>CAZJLG010000199.1:0-3353 GCA_964546665.1 uncultured Candidatus Bathyarchaeia archaeon | reverse complement strand
TGACCTTCAAGGATCAGCAGGAATCCAACAACATACTCACTGACTTGGAGACTGCTACAGGTTTTGCCAGAGAAGATTTCAACGTGTTTCCTGAGGAGCGTTCAGCTCTGTTCGGAGATTTAACCATCGAGTACACTGTCCCAGGCTATGAAGGAAAACAGCTGAACATGACGTCCCATCCTGACGGCGTAATGATTGGTCCCTCTGTCGTTTCTGCAGAGTTTGCCAAATCAGGCTGCGACAAGGTCATCGCCATCGAGAAGGGCGGTTTATTCACCAGATTTATTGAAGAACGAGTGCATGAAAAATATAATGCGCTTCTTGTTTTGACTGCAGGTCAAGCGCCCAGAGCAACTAGGCATTTCCTTAACAGGCTGAACAGGGAGCTGGAACTTCCGATTTTCATCTTCACTGACGGAGACCCCTGGGGAATGCACATTGCCATGGTTATTATTTCGGGTTCTGCTAATGCTGCTCATCTTAGGGGGCTGACTACTCCTGATGCTAAGTGGGGCGGAGTCTACGCCACGGACATTGTTGACTACAAGCTGCCCACTGACCCCTTAACGGACATCGACATAAAGCGGCTGCATGAGTTGGAGAGGGACCCCAGATACACTGGAGACCTGTGGAAACGGGAAATCAAGACGTTCCTGAAGATTAAGAAAAAGGCGGAGCAGGAGGCCTTCAGCAGATACGGGTTAACCTACATTGTTGACGAGTATCTGCCCGCGAAACTGGAAGAAATGAGCGACTGAGGTCTTCAGCTTTCCAGAATGAGGCTATTTGTCCTTCTTTTCTATTGCTCTTTTTAAATCTAGAAAATAGCATTTTATGCAATCATGCGAAGGGTCTGGACAGGTTCTATGGCACATAATCTTACTCTCCTGCTATGACGCTGATGCTGTCAACCGTTTTAGTTGAACATCTAACTGCCCCTTAAATAGATTTCATCTAAATCCCATCAAGACTCAACTTGGCATGAACTCCATTCTTGAGAATCTGCAAGCTATGTTATTTCAAATTTTTCTATACTACCTTTTTTAAGTATGCAGCGGGAACAGTGTTCGGTTACCGAACAAAAACTAATAATGTAACTTAATGTAACTTGATGTAACTGGAGCAAGCAGATGTTCAATTTGGGAAGAGTTGTTTATGGGAAAGCGTTCGGTTGCTAAGAAAAGTAAACTGATGCTCCTTCTGTTGGAGTATTTGAAGGACTCTAATAGAAGCGATAGGGAAATAGCCAAAATACTTGGAGTTTCGCAACCAACTGCATCTAAGATGAAGAATGAACTCTTAGAAGAAGGACTGGTAAGACAGTTCTCTGCAATTCCAGACCTCGCCAAGATGGGCTACGAGATTTTGGCGTTTTCTTTTATTAAATTTAATACGGATCGTATAGGGGAATTTGAAGAGAAATCAGAAGAATGGGCGCGAGGACAACCTGAAATCATATTTAGTTCAAGGTCTGAAGGCATGGGATTTGATGCCGTCACTTTATCTTTACACAAGAATTACGCAGAATACAAGAAATTTATCATGCAAAACAAAGAATTTGGAGGACATTTGGTGACTGAAGCACAGTACATCATCGTTGACCTTGTAGGAGGCATCGCTAAACCTTTTTCGTTCAAGTATTTGGCAGAAAAACGGAAGAATAGCGAATAGACAAGACGTCCCCATTTTGCCACACGTTTTCTTCTTCTCCCCTATGAACATACATTGCTAGACAATCACCCAGATAAGCAACTGATTTTCAAACTTAGTACCGATATAGTTTGGATTTTAGCAAGACTTATAACCCTCATATGTTCTTTTGTGGAAAGCGTAGTACCCCAACTTGAAACTAGCTTTATCTCCCCCTGATGGCTCAGTTTTATTTTGGTTGGGGTACTGCTTTCTCTTCCATTCCTCTGCAACATTCATGCAGCCATGTAAAAGCAAGAATCACAGACTAAACTTTTTCAGGAGAAGTAGGAGTGGCGTGATTAGTCAACCACTTTCCGGATGGTTAGCCCAATTCAGGTGGTTGTGTTCACGCCTACTCACACCCACTGGCCTGCCGCAATACAGGACAGCTAAATTGTTGTGTTCGTGGAATATAAATATATGGATGGATTATCCATCCGTGGCTGGAAAACAAAAAGTAGTTGAAGGCGACCAAGAATATGTCTTACCGAAATGTCAAGCGCTGATGCTCTGTTCAAAGCAAAAGTTGTTTACCTGATTCTCTCCAAGGACACAGAGGACGCTATTGAAATGCTGAGCAGACACTATCAGGTTGAGGAGCCGAAACTTCGGGTTGGCATGCCGAAACGGTACTCAAAGAATCCTGCATGTTACGTTGCAAAGAATAGAACGATTCATGTTTCCTGCAGGGATATCCTCGGTAACCCGCACGTGATTCTTCACGAGTTCTATCATCATCTAAGAAGAGAGACAGATGCGCAGGGAGGCATAGAGAAATATGCAGACAGATTCGCGAAGAACTATATAGAAGCCTACAGAAAGGCAGTAGCGCACAGGACATGAAGCTGTTGTTTGATGGGGCTGGTTTGGTTGGATAAGGAACTTTTTGTTGAGCGGACGGTTGTGGACAGCATTCTAAGTTATGCGCAGATGCTTTATCCCAGAGAATCGATTCTTCTTTTGCGGGGAAAAGTCAGCAAACACAAGCTTGTAATCAATGACACTCAGCTTCCGCCGTTTGCAACTCATGGACACAGCTTTTCCGCCTTTCCATTAAGCAGCCTTCCAATCGATTTTTCAGTTGTTGGGGTTGCCCACTCTCATCCGTCAGGTGCTCTGCGTCCCTCAGCTACAGACCTGAACAAGTTTTATGGCAGAATAATGCTCATAACCGCTTACCCATACCAAACTGAAGAGAATATAGCAATATTTGACCGCGAAGGAAAGACGCTGAAATACACAGTCATCTAGAGGGTTGCTTGCTGTATCCGTCTTTTGAGCCGCTCAGGCAACCATCACCGCGAAAACGCTGATTTCTTTGATTTAGCTGTGCTTTGCAAAAATAAACCCAATTTTGGTTTGGCTAACTCAGATAAATTAAAATAAGTCTTGGGACTGTAAATTTAAGCCTTGAGGGTTCTGGCATGAGCGAGGATAAACCCATAGGATTAACGATTATCGAGAAGCTGCTGGGCTTGACACTTATCATCGTAGGCGCACTATTTGCTTTCCAATCAACAAGTCTCCTACCCGAAGGCATCATACAGTTTTCAGGCATATTCACAGCCCTTGGTGTAGCAGTCATAGGAGCAGGAATCTTTCTGATTATAGTCAGAACCAAATAACAGCCTAGCCACCATATTAGCCTCCTAATAGAGGTA
>CAZJLG010000198.1:0-3402 GCA_964546665.1 uncultured Candidatus Bathyarchaeia archaeon | reverse complement strand
TCGCCGGACTGAAGCTGTTTGGCAAGCTTGGTTTCTGGATAAACGTCTAAGGCGTAGCAGTCAGCGCTTTCCACATTCAACTCCAGCGCTCTTTGGACGTCCCTGTTCCAGACTTTCAGGTTCTGTCCAGGAAGATTATACATCAGGTCGATGCTTACGCGCAGCCCCAGCTTATGCGCCGTCTTAATCGTTTCCTCTGCGTTTCTTGCCTTGTCCCGCAGATTAATCAGCCTTCTGATGTCATCGTCGAAGGTCTGTATCCCCAAATCCAGCTGGTCAACACCATAGTCTGACAGCGCCTTAAGTTTCTGGTAGTCAAAATCGTGGGTGCAGCCTGTTACCTTGATTTCCCGTTCCTCGCTTATGTCAAAGTTTTTTTCGCAGAAGGACAGTATGTCGATTGTCTGTTCCGTGGACATGATGCTGGGGGTTCCGCCCGCCAAGTATATCTCCGCGAACTCGCTTGTCCTGACGTATCTTGTTTCCGCGTACATGCTCAGTGCTTTTTTTAATGCAGAAAGATATTTTCCAACTTCGCTGCTGGAGGTAAGTTCTGTGGGGAAATAGCAGAAACTGCATTTCATGGTGCAGAAGGGTATCCAGGGCTGCAGCTCTTTTCTTCCGTTGCTGGTGTTTTCGGTTCCTAAAAAGTCCATAAAGGCTTGCAGCGTGTCAGGCGCGGCTTCAGGGTAGTCCCTGTAGGTGTAGGGTGGCCAATGTTTGGTTTCTTCATAGACTGTTGAAGCTTCAACGTGCTTGTTTGTCATTTTTTGTTAGAATCCCTTTTTGGTGTCTCTTGTGGAGCGTTTTCCTGTTTTAATGTTTTGCAACTTTTAAAAGCTTCTGCTACAGCAGCCTTCGACACTCAAAACATTTGGTATCTTTGTTAACAAACATTAAACCTGTGTTTTTGGCAGAACGTTTATATGGAATTCGCGCCAAAACCGTTCTTCTAGCAGTTTGGTGAAAATGTTTGATTGAGAATTTAATCTATTTTGTGATCGGTTTTGCGGTGCTCTTTGTTTTGATGTTGTTTGTTGGCATCAACGACCCCACTGGCGGAACAAGCATGAAGGGCTGGTGCTACCAATACTTGGCTGTGTCGTTGGTGTTTGATGCGCTTGCAGTTTTTGCCGTGTTTTATCAAAGTGACATACTTACTCATTTGCTGCTTGGCGCCGCAGCAGGCTCCGCAACCGTGCTAGGCATCCACGTGGCACATCACATAAAAGAAGCCAACGAAGAACAGCACTCACACTAGACCAACAGGGCATCTTTCTGCCTTGGTAACTGGCAGAGATTTCGTGGCTCCAGCAGCTTTTGCAAAGTTTTTGGTTAATTATGTAACAATTTTGGTACAATTCTGAAAAACGATTTTATTACTACTTAGGCAACGGTTGTTTTAGAACCAGAATGGAAGTGGTTGAACGAGAAGAAAACAACCAGTTCGTGCAGTAGTGAAGGGAAGAAATGGGCTGAAAAGGCTCGAGCATGAAAAATGAGGCTAAACCCAAGCGATAGTGGCACTCGTTGTTTCATTGTTTTTTCATTCCTGTTTTGACACCGTGCATGAGCCTCAGCAATCCTTTTCCTTCCATTAAATAGCAACGTCAAATATCATCTGTGCCCTTTTTGTGCAAAGGTCATTACCTAAAAATGTTTTAAGATGATTGCTTGTTAATTTACGTGTTCTTGAGGTTCTGTCATGAAGGAGTATGATTTAGTTTCTATAGGCACAGGCTCTGCGATAGGCATTGTTGAGGCGATGCTCAGCGAGAACCCGAAGGCGAAGGTCGCCGTCATAGACAAGGATGAGCCAGGTGGCATCTGTTTGACAAGGGGCTGTATCCCCTCTAAGATTCTTCTTTACCCCGCAGAGTTGATACGAACAATCGAAGAGGCAGGAAAGTTTGGAATTGACTGTGAACTAAAAAACGTGGACTTCAAGGCTGTCATGGAAAGAATGCGAACCCTCACCCAACGTGACATAACCCAGATTCGCAAAGGACTCACCCAATCAAAGCACGTAGACTATTACCCTGAAGCCGCAGAGTTTGTTGCACCCTACACGCTGAAGGTCGGAAAAGAGACAATCAAAGCCAAAATGATTGTTCTGGGCACAGGCTCAAAACCCGCTGTGCCTCCCATAAAAGGAATCGAAAAAACCGGATACTTCACCAGCGACACAATCCTCGCCATAAATGAACTGCCCAAAAGCATCATCATCGTGGGCGGCGGATACATAGCCGCGGAGTACGGTCACTTTCTTTCATCCATGGGCGCTGAAGTCACGATTGTTGGCAGGAATCCGCAGTTTATTCCCGAGGAGGAACCTGAGGTTTCGGCGTTAGCCAAAAGAGAGCTTGAAAAGCATGTGACCATAGTTACGGACCATGAAGTTAGGGAAGCAAAAGTGACCTCGAAGGGCAAGAAGCTGCTTGTTGCAGTGAACCGGAAGACCAGAAAAAAGTTGGAGGTAACCGCAGACGAGTTGCTGATTGCCACGGGAAGAGCCTCCCTCTCTGATGTGCTTCATCCCGAAAAGGGGGGAATAAAGACTGACAAACGGGGATGGATAGTCGTTGACGAGTATCTGCAGACCTCGCAGCCTAACGTTTGGGCTCTTGGAGACGCCAACGGCAAATACCCCTTCAAGCATGTAGCCAACTACGAAGCGCTTGTGGTATACAACAATGCTGTGCTGGGACAGAAGGTGAAGGCTGACTACCATGCGGTTCCCCACGCCGTCTTCACTTATCCCGAGATTGCGTCGGTTGGTCTGAGAGAGAAGGAGGCGATAGAGAACATGGGCGAGGACACGCTGTTAATTGGCTTTTTTAGGTACGAGGACACGGCAAAGGGGGAAGCCATTGACGCGAAGGATTTCTTCGTTAAAGTTATTGTGGAGCGGGACGGCATGAAGATTCTTGGAGCCCACATCATTGGACCACAAGCCTCTGTTCTCATCCACGAAATCATTCCCATGATGTACACCCGTGACCAGAGCAGCATACCCCTACGCGATTCCATGCACATCCACCCTGCACTCAGCGAAGTCGTGGAAAGAGCCTTCCGTTCTCTGATGCCACCAGAACATTACCACCACATACTCGGGCACTACTTCAACCTAGACACATAACAAACTGGGAATGGGCGTAGAAAGCGCGCAAAATTGATTTCAACAATATAGTATGTTGATAAGGGACCGGATAAGGGACAATTAAGGGACTTTTTACTAAACATTGCGCGCCAATATCTATGTTCGAAAACACTATTAGTGACTTTTTTTTACTAGTTCTGGCTGTTTTAGGTGAACTATAATGGATTCATGGAAGTATTATGACATTACCCATAAACGACACCACTTGTGTAATCCATTGAACACCGAGAAGTTTGAGCGGC
>CAZJLG010000197.1:0-3441 GCA_964546665.1 uncultured Candidatus Bathyarchaeia archaeon | reverse complement strand
GCTTCAGCATAGGCGCAATAACCGTCTCGCTTGTGGGACGCAACGCATACCTGACTTTTAGGAGGTCGTAGCCGCCGTGGGTCACCCAGAAGCATTCGCCCTCAAAGCTTTTCACGTGCGCGGATTCTTGGGCTAGAGAGGTTTCGGGAATCAGGAGAGGAAACAGAGTCTCATGGTGTCCTGAGTTGTCTAGTAGGTCTCGTATTATCTGGAGAACGTTTTTTCGTATTTTGAAGCCGTAGGGCATCCAGACTCCTGAGCCTTTTATGGGGTATCGGTAGTCCATTATCTCCGCGTTTATGAGGATGTCGCGGAACCATTCGCCGAAGTCGCTGCTCCATTTCTGTCGTTTCACAGGCAAACCTTACACACCTTCAAACGTATTCCACTATTAGGTGCCCTCTAATTAAAAAATGACGGATATTAGCTTATACCAAAACTGCAAGACAGTTGCGGTGACTGCTATTTCGAGCAAATTTTGACCCCCAACCCAATGTTTTTATTGAGTTGATTAAAAATTAATGGGGGAATGGAAGCCTGAAGTTTTTGGTTTTTCAGAAACAAATTTCCCTTAATATTCTACTTGTTTTAGTAGCAATATTGTTCTTGGGTGTAATCATTTTTTGCCCAATAAATTTAGTTTATGGCAAATATACCAGCATAGACGTGGTTACCGCAAATAACATGATTACGAGCGGCACTTATCCCAATCTAACAATTTTAGACGTTAGAACTCAAAGCGAGTATGATGAAGGCCACTTAGAAAACGCTGTTCTAATACCCGTAACCGAACTGGAATCGAGAGTAGATGAAATTTTACAATACAGAGACACAGAAATAATTGTATACTGCAAAGGAGGAGGACGCAGTGCTCAAGCCTCAAGCATCCTTGATTCCAACAATTTCACCAAAGTCTTCAATGTTCTAGGCGGAATCACGGCTTGGGAATCTGCTGGCTACCCCGTTATTCACGAGTTTCCATCATGGATTATACTACTATTATTGGCTGCCCTTTCCTGTGTAGTTGCAGCAGTAATTGTGATAATCTACAGAAAACGCAGAAAAAACCTAAAGACTACAGTTTAACCCCAAACCCAAGCCTTAACTTGTCATTATGAAAATATCAGAGGTGGGGTTTTGTGCAGAGATGAAAAAGCTGCATTCGAAAAAATATGAAGTTTACGTGGACGACAATTTTCATTTTTTGGACGAAAGTGAGAGATATAGGCTTGGGGCGTTCGAGACTTGTGAGGAAGCTGTTGCTGTCTAAGAAAATCGTTGATGAATTTCTTGAAAAAGGATATAAAAAAGGGATGAGCTTCAATGAGCTGTATGAGGGATATACGGGGTTTGGAGAAGACCCTGTTATCATTTCTAGCGATAAACATGTTTTTTTCAGCTTGGACCTATGCCAAAAAACGTTGCACAGAACTTTGCAGTGAAGAAAAATAAAAAATCGTATAGAATTGAAACTCAGCGCACTCTGTAAGTGCAGGAACAAGAAACTGCTAGGATATTAAAGCAAGAACGTAAGTAATTGTTATAGATAGCGAATATTTGGGTTTGGGGGGCTAACTTTTAACATTGGATATTTGGAGGTAATGAGGAACAAATCTTAAAAAATTCTTAGAAATAAGATTAGTAGCAATGGGGTCTAAAATGTCGAGTAAAATCCAATTTCGAACATTCTTCTTATTTACGGCAGTTTTAATAATTATCTCATTGATTGTCCTGTTAGTTCCTTCAATAGTTCTTGGAAGTATTAATGGAAGGATAAAACGTCTACAGTTACAAGACAGTTTAACTCAGACTGAACAGCAAACATTGATTGATCTTAGGTGGAGTCAAGTCTGGTGGGAAACCCAACAAGCAACAATATTCAATCCTTTTGCGCTGGTGTTTCTCGTAATTAGTCTGTTACTTCTGTTCTATGGTGTAATAACCAAAGTTGGATGGTAGTTCTGCTTTCTTTCTATGGAATAGTAGACACCACTTTTTTCTGTTTCATTTTTGCGTGTGCGCGTAGTGTGTGTGATAGAGTGAGAGAGGGAGGGTACGTGAAAGGACGGGTACAAGGGAACGGGGAGTGTAGATGCGGCAACGTGGCAGGTTTGGGTTTGGGGTTAAACGGTAGTCTTTTTGTTTTTCCAGTTCCACCACTTGATTTTCTCAGGGGCAGGATTTTCGTTTTCAGCAAAATAGACGGATGACCTGCAGACATACAGTAGGCAACGGTCAATTTGGTGCCCTTTTGCGGCGCATATTCTAGAATACAGTTCCTCTGGGTCTTTGCCTTTCAGGTCTGAAATCCTTGTTATGCCTATGCTTTTGAAATCTTTTTCAATCGAATTTCCGACATAAGGTATCTGAGTTAAGTCGCTGCTTGAGCTTGGCTTTTTCATGGCAACCACAGACTACTATTTCTGGAATGTATTGATAGATAATAAAAACTAAATGGTTCTTAAGCGAAAATTTAACCATGGGGATAGCTATCAGTAAACAAGAAAATAGGCACGATGCTTGGAAAGAAGAAATTGTTAGAGTAATTGTTTTTGATGGAGCAAAAACATGGAAGAACATACAACAAGTCACTGGCTTATCTGATTTGGCACTGAAAGAGAATCTTGATGAACTTATTAAATCAGGAATAATCGAGAAGAGAAACGAAAATTATGCAGTGAACATTGAATTATGGAGAGACCTTGTTACTGAACGCGATTATTCCAGCAGACTCTCGAAAAAGAAAAACAAAGCGCTGATTGATTGGATAAACAGATGGATAAATAAAGAGAGACTGAATTTTTCTTTGGAAAAAGGGCATTTCTATCTGTATGGCAAACGTCTTCATGATTTTTCTAAAAAAATAATGGAACAGGCAGAAAGTGAAATTCTTGTTTCAAACCCCGATTTGAATGAATGCCCCTTAGCGGATACGTTAAAACAAGTAAGCAAAGGCGGAAAAACAGTGAAGGTAATAACTCAACCTCCCGCCGATGCAAGTTCTCTACATAGATGGCATAGAACAGAGCACCATTCAAGTCTAAACGAGGCGGGGGTTAAAGTTATCTACAGCAAAAAAATAAACGCAAAAATAATTGCAGTAGATCGCCAAGTTGCCATTATTTCTTCAACCAATTTTTCCCATTCTTCTGTGCCAGATTTTTTGGATTCAGGAATAATCTCCGTGGAAGAAACGGTTGTAGACGAAATCACAAATTCACTCCTCAAATTTCTGGAATTACCAAAAAATAGAACATAGTCATAACAGTTTTAGAGACTGCCTCGGGCACGGCTTTGGTTTCTTTGGGTTTTGGGTAAAAGTTAACCCAAGAATTGGGGAATGTAAATCTATGACAAAATTCCCTAAAAATGGGGGAGTAGGGCTCTTTATTTAGTAGCCCTATAGAACGAACACCAGTAATCCAAAGCCTATTACAGCGA
>CAZJLG010000196.1:0-3444 GCA_964546665.1 uncultured Candidatus Bathyarchaeia archaeon | reverse complement strand
TACGACAAGAAAATCCAAGGCAGAGTCAACGAAGTAATCGATGCAGAACTCGCAAACATCGAAAACTTCTGTGAAAAATTCGCCTACGGAAAAATCTCAGTCTGGTAAAAACACCAGATTTTTTCCATCTTTTCCTTTTTTATTATCGTTTTTTGTTGTGCTCAAGTTTCACCTGAACCCTGTGCTTATAGTGTTAAGAAAACATGCGTTCGTCGTGCTTAACTTATATATCTTCTAGTACAGATATTGTGAGCATGGAGCAAATAAAAGCAATAACCTTTGACCTCGACGGCACCCTAGCTTATGGTGCGCTTGATAGTGAAAAATACGAGAAAGCGTTAATCGATTACCTCAAAGAGATTGGCTACTCTGGGGAACGTGCTACACTTAACAAAGCTCGGCAAGCAATGCTTGAAAAAATGAGGAAATCTCAGGCAAGAAACATTGAATTACGGTTTGATTTGCTTTACAGCAATTTGTTGTTTGACTTGGGGTTGGATATTACACCAGAACGGCTTGACTCTATTGAAGGTCTCTATAATCGTTACTACAGAATTGAGGTGTTTCCGGGCGTAAAAGAGATGCTGGAAGAGTTGAGCGGAAAATACCATTTGGCAATAGTCGCCAACGCTATCACTAACGTCTCTAAGATTGCTCTGGAGAAACTTGATCTTGCAAAATATTTCGACTATATTGTGCTGTCTCGCGATTTAGGTGTAAGAAAACCTGACCTTGAAATTTTCGTTTATGCTCTGCGGAGTATCTGGGTTAAGGGCAGTGAAGCGGTTCATGTTGGAGACTCCTTAGTGGACGATGTCCAAGGAGGCAAGAATGCTGGGATGAAAACAGTATGGATTCGAGGAGACGAGGAAGTAACGAATATTCAGCCAGACTTCGTTATCTCCAAAGTTACGGAACTGCCAAGTTTATTCTAACCCTGCATTGTTGAAAAACAGTTCCTAGCCGAAGCATGTTCCATTGTTTTTCGTTCCCTCTACTGTGTAGGAGCCTCAGCAAACCCATTTCTTTCTAGCCGACCTGTTTTAGGTTGCCAGTATTTGTGTTAGTCGCATCAAATGAAGGTCTAGCTGTTTTGTGTTGCTGCAGACTTGGTTGAGGTCTACGCTGACTATTTTTCCTCCCTGCAAGGCAGCCATCCTGCCTCCTTTTTTGGCTTTCAAAAGGTCCACAGCTTTTTCTCCGAACAGGTTAGCCAGCAGCCTGCTTCTTGCTGTGGGGTTGCCTCCCCTCTGCGCATAACCCGTAATACTGAGCCGAGCCTCCACCCCAGCCCCCTCCGCAATCTCCTTCAGCAGCTTATGGGTGTCGCCGATTCCCTCCGCAGCGACGATAATGCCCGACTTCTTGCCCTTAGCACCATTAACCTCCAAAGTTCTTATGATCTCCTCTAATGTGTACGGCACCTCAGGAACCAGAATCACCTCAGCGCCCACAGTCAACCCAATCGTCAACGCCAGAAAACCCCGCAGCCTCCCCATAACCTCCACCACAAATATTCGGTCATGAGAATTTGCAGTGTCCCTGATCTTGTCAATCTCGATGACTGCAGTGTTCACGGCAGAATCAAAACCTATGGTCTCCTCTGTTCCAAACACGTCGTTGTCGATCGACGCTGGAATACCGACAACCAGAGCATCAGTCTCATTGCTTAGCGCCAAGGCGCCATGCATAGAGCCGTCGCCGCCAACAACAACAAGTCCCTCAACATCATTCAGGGCCAGAGTCTCCGCAGCCTTCCTGACACCCTCTTTCTCCTTGAACTCTGGGCTTCTTGAGGTGTGAAGGATTGTGCCGCCCAAATGAAGTATTCCGCCGACGTTTCGGGGGGTCAGCTGATTAAACGTGTTAGTTAGTAAGCCTTCCCAGCCTCTCCTAAAACCTAAAACCTCTAAACCATAAGAACAAGCTACACGAGTAACGGCTCTGATGGCAGCATTCATGCCCGGAGCGTCTCCGCCGCTTGTCACCAACCCAATCTTTTTCATTTCATGTTTCCTCCCAGCAAGCATTCAGAGTAACTGTCTGACCAGAAATAAATAGATTATAACCATATATATCCTCAGGCGCCATCAAAGCTGAGAATGCTTCTGGGAAGACATGGAATCTGCTTCGTGACGGACTTCTATGATGCCTAAAACATACAGGTAGGTGCCGTCAACAACCAAAACAGCCACAAAACCCCATTCACATTATTACATAGATAATTTTTTAAGCTAAACTGAACAAATCACTAACCACGGTTAAAAACGGGGGATTATTAATATGAAAAGACCAATCGTGACAACTTTCTGCGCACTGACGCTTTGCAGTCTACTGTTGATAACTGTTGGAACGGTCATGGCAGCTGAACCAGGCTACGAAAGATATTCATATCCTACACAAGTGATTCCCACCATTGATGGAATGTGGACATCTCCAGATGAATGGACTGATGGCGACGCTACTTGGATAGGCACAGACATTGCTTTCAGAAGTACATGGGATAGCTCTGGCGATGACGTTATGACAAGGTGGATTGTCGAATTCTTCAGTGACACCACCGACGACTCTGGTGACTATTGGCAGTTTTGCATCGACGGTACCCAAGCTGGAGGCTCTGAACCTCAAGTCGGTCTTCACCGTATGTTCCAGATTACAGGGCACACAACTATAGACTGGTACATGGGAGACGGGTCGGGCTGGGGCACCGTTACGTATGGGCCAAGCGAAATAGAGTGGGCTAATTCGTTGAGCGCTTCACCGACTAATAGCACGCCGCACTGGATTTTAGAATTCCAGATTCCAAAGAATTCAGGGACCGTACAAATGGACATTTACTGGAACTTTTTCTTAGGAGCCTTCGATGCAAGTAATCCTGGAGCAGGAGAACTGTCTTGGCCGCCTACTGACCCAAACGTCCCAGATGAGTGGGGAATCGAAAATTACTCCACCGAACCGATACCCGAGGGCCTAACTTTCGGAGTCATGGCGCTACTGACGACCGTTTCAATGCTTGTCGGCTACAAATACTTCGTGAAACGAAAAGAAACAAAAGCACAGTAAAACTGCAAACGAGGACTCTTCCACAATTCCTCAATTTCCCTTTTTTTGTCACTTCTTTGACAACTATTCATCTTTCTTGTAATATTGCCCTTTTGTGAAAAAGCTAGCAATTACATCAAAATAATGTCAGGCAAACAATTAGTTTTCTTTATCGCCGATTTGTTCCCATGACACTTTCATGATGTATTTAGAAAAAGCCGCAATTTCTGCTAGACTTAGCTTTGATTTTCCTTTCTTTCGGTTTTCGAAGACGATAGGCATTTCGGCTATCTTTGAGTTTTGAAGTTTTGCTTGACGGAGTGTCTCGATTTGGATTTCATATGTTTCGCTGTGAAGTTTTGGAAGCGCATTTGTGATGTATCCCTTGGAATAGCATCTGAA
>CAZJLG010000195.1:0-3458 GCA_964546665.1 uncultured Candidatus Bathyarchaeia archaeon | reverse complement strand
GCCTGACTGAAGAGTTCGCCCAGTTCGATGGGTACGCCGTCTTCTTCGCTGAGCAGCTTTTCGAGGCTTACAGGCTGGTTCTGTGGCTGTTGCCTGAGGCTTGCCCAGATTGTCTCCGCCTGAATCGCAACATAATCGCTCTTCACAACCTGCCCCGTCACCGGATGATACCGTGTGTGCTTCTGGATGATGCGGTTACGTTTCGCCCAAGAAATCTCCTTGAAGACGTAAGTTCCCGCATACTCTTTTCCGAACCGCTCGTCTAACTCAACTTTTTCTTGTCTTATTTTCAATCCTCTCCATGACTTTGATTCCGATTCAATCTAGTTCACTCCCTTCACCCAAATGTCGAAGCTGAAGCTGGTGACGTCAGTGATGTTAGGGTCCACAGAAAGAGTGAACACAACAGGAACCGAGGCGTTAACAGCCAGCCATGAACTGTCGTAGTTCCATGCCAGAAACATCCAGTCCTGCGCAGTTTGTGGGTTCCAAGTTTCCGTCCACATAACAAGCTTCTGCGCATCGTTGCCCGTGTTCTTCACCCAAGCCTCAACACTTTTGACTTCTCCAGGATCTAATGTGCCCCAGGCAATCTCAGTCAGGGCTTCTGTCAACGCTTCGTCAGCGTAGACTCCGACGCCGATGGCTCGTATGGCTCCAATGTTGCGGATTTGGCTGACCTGCTTGATGACCGCGTAGGATGCTGTCCCCACAAGCAAGCCACAGACAAAGACAACCAACAACACCAAAGAACCGGCAAATTTCCTCATTTCCAGCCCCCTCAACTTATGGTAACGCTTTTTGCGGTGAAGGGCGCCTTCACAGTCACAAGGTCCTCGATGCGCGTTGGAGAAGTCACCGTGTCCCATTTGCAGTCAGTGAAGACAGCTTTGTTGCTGCCGCCTAAGCCGAACTCAAGAGCGAAAGCCGTGTCATTTATTACATCATCGAATTCGTCTTTGCTTTCGAAGTCGAAGGTCACTTCTCCTGCGCAGTTTCTGTGCCGCTCCGGCAGGTACTTGAGCAGGTGCCCGTTTGTGGTTCTGATGACGGAAACCCGTTTCAGGTTGTTTTCGATGCTGAAGCGGAAATCTGTCACATGCTCCAGCGTTGTCGTGTCCTGTTTGACGTAGCTTTCATAGTAAGGCACAGCTCCGGAGTGGTCCGCGTAGGTTGCGCCGCTGATTTTAGCAGTCCCTACCGCCACATCCTGTCCAATCAGCTCAACCGTTGCCTTCAGCAGGTCCTCCACAGAGCACTCGACGGTTAGGCTGTTGAATCTGCATCCTGTGTAAAGCAGGTCGATTATGCTTGTTGCTTTCTCGTACACAACTTCCATGGTCAGCGAGTTCAGTGTTTGTGCATGTAGCAGAAAGTCGATGGGCGATGCGGATGGCAGGTTGTAGCCGATTTTGAGTCCTACCTGCCGTAGGCCTTTGCGTATTATCTGCAGGTCCCGGGAACCTGTGCCCCTGACCCTGATCAGTCCAGGGTTCAGGTCTGGTTCCACGTTTTCGGCTGTGGCTAGTCCTGTCATTGATGGGGTTGTTGGGGTTACGCCGTAGGTTGACTCCACGACGTAGTAGGCTTTTGCCTCATGGGCTCCATATACTGGTGTAGTCAATTTTCATTTCTCCATTTTATGTGACCGTAACATTCTCGAAGAGCCAAGTTTTGATCGTGAACTCTGTCCGCCAAATGTAGGGCTTCAGCCGGACATCATCCGTGTCTCTGTAGGAAACCATGTCCACGTAGCTGATTCCCTCAACCGCCACAAGACAGTCCACATAGTCGCAGTAGATGACAGCGGGGGAACTGCCGTTGCTCGGATTGGTTGTTCGGGCAAGCAGCCACACGTAACCATCAGAATCGATGAAGTCTGTTAGCGAAGACTCCAAACTGATGAATACTTCTTCGTCTGCGTCTCCCGTTCCCGTCTCTGTGCCCTGCCAGGCAGACGCCTCAGAGTTCCACGCCTTCACTGTGACGCCGTTCCCAGCAGGAGCAACTCCGTAGCCCTCAAACCTGAGCACAACCTTCTTGACTGTTTTTTCGTTGGATTCAACCTTGATGCGGAACAACAGAAGAGAATATTCGCCGTTCTCGGACTGGGAATGGCTGAAGCGGCTGTCGTCGCTCTTCCACACCGTTTCGTAGTCTGCTGCCGAAAACTCTGTCCATTCCATGGCGTCAGGAGCTAACTCAGATGAGGACTCAGCGTAGTATGCCTTGTGAGTGGCGGACTCGGCTCCAATTCCCCTGTAGTTGTAGAGGGTTTCGTTGGGTTTTGTTCGTTTCTCCCTGATGACCCTGTTAATTTCTTGCCTGAGCTTGTTCCTGATGCTCCTTGCCGCAGAGCCAGGCTTGTCAACCACCCACACTTTGACCCGGGCATAGCCGACTCTTCGCCGCATGCTTGCCGAAAGCCCCAGCTTTTGGTCTTCGCTGTGGTCCAGACCCACCGTCACCTGGCCGTCAACGTTTTTGAGCAGTTCCCTGTCGAACCATTCTGTTGTGACGTTAATGTCGGCTAGGTTGCCGTCGTCTTTCACGACATGGATGTTCTTGTCCAGCAGCCGCACCAGAGTAACAACCGGGTCTTCGATTTCCGCCATTAGCCTATGAGCCTCCTGCATGTTGCTCTGCGGGACACTAGCTGCCCCTGAAAACTGTAGTCCTCCACTGGACCCACCTCGTAGTCTGTGCCCCTGTAGCGTAGTTTGTGGTGGTGTTGGATGGGCGCAAAAGTGTGGACTGCGATGTAGTCGTTGACGATGTAGCCTGGCTCCATGACTATTTCGTCTGTTCTGGAGGGGCTGACCAAAGCTTTGACAGTTACGCCCTCACCATAAGAAATCGACTCCCCAGCTTCTATGACTGGATACAGTGTCACGTCCTCGCCGTGACTGCGCAGGATTTTGGTGAAGGCTGTGATAGGTGGGCTATAGTTTAGGAAGAGCAGGGAAAGCCACGAAACCGTAACAACGGATTTCTTGTTTTCTACAGGGCTGTAGTCCCCGAATTTTGTGCCCCAAAACATGAACTCTTCCGTGTGACTATTTATTACGTTGAAGCTGAACTCCAGCGCCGATTTGTCATGCCCCCTTCGGAGCTGCCACAGGATTCCAGACGTTACCGCGTCATAGTAGTCACTGTCAACCTTTCCGGAGACCACATCAACGTACCCTGACCAGCAGACAGCAGGATTGTAGGCGGGATGGTCGGCGCTTGGTCCGATGGCGTTGATGCGCTCATAAACCTGCTTGACTGTGAGGCTCCATCCCTCGTAGTATAGGAGTCCTGTGAGGGCATAGCCGAAGTCGTCGTCGTAGATGACGTCTGAAGTGCCTACTCTGTGCCAGCTGCCGTCTCCGCTTGGAGGAGGCGAGTAGCGGCTGTAGAGTGCCTCGAAACCATCGCGGTAAAAGTTTAGGGCGTCATCAACCATGCTTTGATAC
>CAZJLG010000194.1:0-3459 GCA_964546665.1 uncultured Candidatus Bathyarchaeia archaeon | reverse complement strand
ATGAAAATCTTGTGGCAGTGCTCGACACAGAAAACGGAATACTAGAAGCCTTCCAGTTTGATGAACACCCAGACGGATTTAGCCTTGGCGCCTTAAACAGCCGTTTCATAGACGCCCTGAGACTCCAGTACGACTTCGGTAATCTAGTTATTGGCGAAAGCCGCCAAGTTTCCTTCTCTGTGCTCGTTCATGCCTTCGAGTTTGAGGAGGCACAAAGGTGGACAACCGCAGAGTTGAAGCAACAATTCGAAGCACAGGCGAATCTGCCAGTTGAAGGAAGAGACTTCAGCACCTACATCCAAGAGTACGACGTCAAATTCGTGGTCGTCGACACCCAGCAAGTCGTATCGAACATTGAGGCAACTCCTGCCTTAGACAAAATCTACGATAACGGCAGAATTGTAGTTTACACTACAAAAAGATGAGCAGCTATTAACCCATTTACATGATTACTTTTCTCGAAGAATTTTTGGCACGTAACCGCACGCTGGGTCAGAAGCAAACAGGTCTCCGGTGTAGATTTCTGCTCTGGTTCGGCAGCCACCACAAATCTCCCGATACTCACAAACACCACACTTGCCCTTCAAGTTCCTGCGGTCGCGGATTTTACCGATGAAGTCTGAGGTCTGCATGTCAGCCCAGATTTCCTTCATCGTCTTGTCCCGGATGTTACCCATACGGTAGCCTTCATTGAAGCCGCAAGGTCTGATGTCGCCGTTTTCGAGAAGCCCCATATATCTGCCGCCGATGAAGCACTGTCCAAGAAAGACGTTGTTGAACCAGTAATCAAAATCGGGCATACCCCGTTCCTTTGCGATTCTGGCAAAGAATGGAGAATACACGTTGATTCCAAGTTTTCCTTTGTATTCCTGCATTAGGTCGTAGATTCTGTTAAACACAACCTCGTATTGCTGTGGGGTAGGAGCCATCTCTAGATGCTCCTGAGCTCTGCCAACAGGAATATAGTTGTGATAAACTACACGTGTAGCATTGTACTTGTGTCCCAGCTCGGCGATGTAATCTACTTCCGAGCAATTGTTTTTGCTCAAGGTGGTTACGATGCAGTCAAAAATTCCGCCACGTGACAGATTTTCCATAGCTTTTATGGCTGTTGCATGTGAGCCTTTGCCTCGTGTGATATCATTTGTTTTTTCTTTTCCTTCAAGGCTCACTGCGGTCATAACCTCGTTTCGGATCAATTTATCGAGAATATCGCCCTTGACGTAGTAGCCGTTTGTTATGAGGCTCACGTTCATTCCAAGACTCTTCGCATGTTCAATGATTTCAAAAACATCTTTTCGTACAAGCGGTTCTCCGCCGCTTAAGCCGAACCACTTTGCCCCAAGCTCATAAAGCTCATCAACAATCTTCATTCCACCCTTAGTGTCAATCTCATTAATGGCGTAAGGGTTAGAGGCAAAGCTACAATGTAAACAGTTGTAGTTACAGGCTCTTGTACATCTCCAAGTCATCATGTATAAGAGCGGTCGATCATTCACCTTTCATTCCCTCCCTTTGCATCGATCCCTCAGACACGGTCATGGGGACCTGAATTGTTGGAGCCCTGGTGGGGTTAACCAATATTTTTAGCCAGCCGTTGCCAGCGCGGAGCAATGTAAACGTGAATTCCGGTTGGGAATTGCTTTCTTGAAGAGGATACGCCAACGTAACTGAACTTAACTCGATTTTTTATGTTGGAGGCTCCAACAAGCCACTACGTGGCGAGTTGTTAATAAAAGGATTTTTGTAAAGGTTTCTTGACCAAGCAGCTGAAGGTTTAGTCAAGAAAATTTGACTAAACATTTAGCAACAAAATTCAGCCAAAAAGAGAGGCGGTTAGTTAGTTTTTTCGCGCAAGAGTTTGGGGACGTATGCGCATGCGGGGTCAGAGGCGAAGATGTCTCCGGTGTAGATTTCTGCTCTGGTTCGGCAGCCACCACAAATCTCCCGATACTCACAAACACCACACTTGCCCTTCAGGTTACGTCGGTCCCGGAGTTTAACTGTGAGTTCGGATGTTTGCAGTTCTTCCCAGATTTGCTTCAGCGGCTTACTTTGGACATTTCCTAGTCGGATGCGGTCATTGAAGCTGCAGGGGATTACGTCTCCGTTTTCGATTACGCTCATGTATTTGCCTGCGAGGGAGCATTTGCCAAGGAAAAAGTTGTTGAACCAGTAATTGAAGTCGGGCAGGTTTCGTTCTTTTGCTATGCGGGCGAAGAAGGGACAGTACACGTTGACTTCAGGTTTTCCGTGGTACTTCAGCCGCAAATCATAGACCTCGTTCCAAATCTTCTCGTACTGCTGCGGAGAGGGAGCCCGGGCAAGATGCTCTTTTGTTCTGTTAAAGGGGATAAAGCCGTGAATAACCACCCACCTGGCGCCATACTCTTCAGCCAGTTTGATGACATGCTCCATATCTTCGGCGTTGACGCTGTTGCGGGTTGCGTCGACGTTTGCGAGAGTTGCCACAAGACAGTCCAGCAGCCCCGCTTCGGAAGTTTTTTCCATGGCTGAAACTGCCTTTGCGTATGCGCCCCTTCCTCTGATGGTGTCGTTGATTTCTTCGGCGCCGTCAACACTCAACGAGACACGGACGTTGTGTTTAACTAGGCTGTCGAAGATTTTGCCGTCAACGTAATAGCCGTTGGTTATTAGGCTCACATTCAAGCCGACACTTTTTGCGTACCCTATTATTTCGGGCAGGTCTTTTCGCAGAAGAGTTTCTCCGCCGCTTAATCCAAGGTAGGTTGCGCCAAAATCGTAGATTTCGTCTACAATCTTCTTGACTTCTTCTGTTCCGAGGGCGTCTGGGGCTGGGGGGTTTGATGCGAAGCCGCAGTGTAGGCAACTGCTGGTGCAGGCTTGTGTGCATCTCCAGGGCAGAATGAAGAGGGGTCCTTTTTGCTTCAAAATCTTCACCATCAAGCAGTATTCAAGAGGCTAACGAATAAATAAAAACGTATTTGATTTTTCCATGATGTATCAGGGTTCCTTTTTGTGATGCGAATTTTTGTTTTCTAGGTTATTCAGAAACTCTAGGAGCTCGCAGTTGTTCTTCACGGTTACGGCGCCTTTGCTTTTGAGTTTCTCCAAGTATTTTGTGGCTTTGCCTTTAGTGAAATCCCTCTCCTCTATAGAGCCGTCTTCCATGAGGACAACAGCGATTCCTTCGTCCAGAGCGGTTTCTGCAGCTTCGAGATTACGGAGGTTGCCGTCACCGAACTGAGTCGGCGCTACCACTACAACGTTTGTTTTTCGTATCATCATAAGGTTTGCTTTGTGAGATTCTTCGGTTATGGGAGAAAAGGGAGCCTCGTTTGCTGTCGGAATATTTAGCAGTTGAGCAGTCTCATGATCGGTGTCTAGCAAGTTGAGGACACCAACACTCACGAAGTAGCCTTCATCCTTCAAAATCTTCATCAGAGAACTGCCAGTGCCGCATCCACTGATCAGATG
>CAZJLG010000193.1:0-3464 GCA_964546665.1 uncultured Candidatus Bathyarchaeia archaeon | reverse complement strand
AAACTTCACTCCGAAAAAAACCCAGACCCGCTACAGTGAAAACGGTTCTGCAAAGCTGCTGCCGGATTCAAGTGGACAATAGGTTAGCTTCAGTTTTGTGGATTTTGTGTTTTGTTTTTGTGGCGGCGCTCTAGTTCTTCGAAGACGCTGCTGAGTGGAACACCTTTTTGGGCAAGCATTACTAAGAGGTGAAAGATTTCGTCTGCGGTTTCGTACGTAATCTCCTTATGATTATCCTCTTTTACTGCGAGAATAACTTCTACCGCTTCCTCCCCTATCTTCTGGAGAACAGCATCCTCTCCCTTGCCAGTTAAACGGGAGACATACGATTCTTCGCTGGGGTTACGAATCCGCTCTTGTATAACCTCGAAAAGTCTTTCAAGCATCTTCGCATCAACCGCCTGCCCATCCTCCGCCTTTATGGGCTTGAAGAAGCATGATTCCTCGCCAGTGTGACAGACTGGACCCACCTGCTGAACCTTGAACAGAATTGCATCGTTGTCACAGTCCAGAAACGCATTCTGTACCAGTGAGTAGTGTTCTGATTCTTCGCCTTTCATCCAGATTCTGGCTTTGGTTCTGCTCCAGAAATGTGTCTTGCCGCTAGCCAAAGTCAGCCGCAGAGCCTCTTCGTTCATGTAGGCTTGCATCAAAACCCTGCTGGTTGACGCGTCCTGAATAATGGCGGGAACAAGACCGTTTCCCTTCTTGAAGTCCACTTTCTGTATGAAAGATTTAATCTCTTTTTCGTCAAGTTGCAACACCAAACTATTAGCCTCCATTACACTAGGCGCATGGTCACTCCTTTCTCTGCTAGGTATCTTTTAACTTCTCCCACAGAATACTGGGAACGATGAAATATGGAAGCAGCCAAGGCAGCATCAGCTTCTCCTGCCGTCAAAACCTCATAGATGTGCTCAAGGTTTCCGGCACCTCCACTTGCAATTATCGGCAAATTCGTCAATTCACTCATGGTCCGCGTCAACTCAAGGTCATAACCAGTTTGCACTCCGTCACAGTCCATGCTGGTCGGCAGCAGCTCCCCTGCACCCAAATCCTTCACTGTTTTCGCCCAAGCCATCGCATCTATTCCTGTTGGCACCCTTCCTCCCTCAACATAGACTTCCCACCAGCACTTTCCCCTAGGAGTCTCCACAACCGTCTTGTCAGGCAAACTGCTGTCCACGTAGACTCGTTTCGCGTCTATGGCAACAACGATGCATTGGCTACCAAAAATCTCGGCTGATTCCTTCACAAGATTGGGCGCCTTCACCGCTGCAGTGTTCACGGAAACCTTGTCTGCGCCACTGGAAAGAACATTCTGGATGTCAGTGATGCTTCTGATTCCTCCACCCACAGTTAAGGGAATCGAAATCATGTCCGCAGTTTTTTTCACAACCTCTAGGGTGGTGTCTCTCTTCTCATATGAAGCGGTAATGTCCAGGAATACTATCTCATCTGCTCCCTGCTCCTCATAGTCCGCCGCAAGCTCAGGCGGTTCTCCCTCAACTTTCAGGTTCACAAACTGTACGCCCTTCACAACCTTTCCGTCCATAACGTCAAGGCAGGGCACAATCCGTTTAGCTAACAACTTTTCACAGCCTCCAAAGCCTCTTCAAGCGTAAACTTTTTTTCGTAAAGCGCAGTGCCAACCACCACACCCTCCACACCCGTCTTAGCTAACGCAACCAAGTCTTCTAGCTTGGCTACGCCACCAGACGCTATAACAGGAACATTCACAGTTTCCACCAGCTTCACAGTCTTTTCTATTCCCGGTCCCTTCAAGGTCCCATCCACGCTGATTGGGGTAAATATTAAGGCGCCTACTCCCATCTTCTCGAAGGAGCGGGCGAAGTCCAAGTAGCCTTTTTCGGATTTGTTCTTCCAGCCGTGGACAGCCACTTTGCCGTCTTTTTCGTCTATGGCTACGGCAACACATTCTGACCCATACTGCTTGACAGCCTCCTCTACTAACTGCGGATTCTTGACTGCAGCTGTTCCAAAGATTACACGGTATGCACCGAGACTAAGCAGAGCGTCAGCCTTCTCTAGGGTTCTGATTCCTCCGCCAATCTGCACCTTCACGCCAATATTCTCTAGTATATTCTTGATTGCTTCCATATTCTGTCCAGAACCCAGCGCCGCATCCAAATCAATCAAGTGGATAAGTTCTGCCCCTTGGTCTTCCAGCAGCTGAGCAGCCTCCAATGGATTCTCGTAGTAGACAGTGCTTTTCGTGGGGTCCCCTCGGACAAGCCGAACACATTTTCCGTCCAGAAGGTCCACTGC
This sequence comes from uncultured Candidatus Bathyarchaeia archaeon, assembly GCA_964546665.1. Taxonomy (GTDB): domain Archaea; phylum Thermoproteota; class Bathyarchaeia; order Bathyarchaeales; family Bathyarchaeaceae; genus Bathyarchaeum. The sequence continues at coordinate 1,175 of CAZJLG010000193.1, read as the reverse complement.
TGGGATAACTATCATCTCGGTTACCTCTTCACGATCTTCACAAAGTTCTTCAGCATCGTTAATCCGGTTTTGCTGCTCTTCTCAGGGTGAAACTGTGTCGCAAACAGGTTCTTTTTTGCAACCATCGAAGCAAACATGACCCCATACTCCGTGGTTGCCACTATCACATCTGTGTCTGTGGGCTGTGGATAGTAGGAGTGAACGAAATAGACGTAAGAGCCGTCCTTGACTCCTTCAAGAAGCGGATGAGACTGCACTATATTGAGAGTGTTCCAGCCCATCTGAGGAGTCTTCACAGTGTCAGGCAACTTGACGACGTCGCCTGAAATAAAGTCCAGTCCCTTGACTGATCCCCCTTCGCTGCTCCGCGTGAAGAGAAGCTGAAGCCCCAAACATACTCCAAGAATAGGCGTTCCATTCTTCATAGCTTCAGCTACAACATCAGCTATTGACGCCATGTTTTTTACTGCCGGAGCAAAGGCGCCGACTCCCGGAAGAACTATGGCATCAGAACTACGCAAATCCGTTGGGCTGTGGGTTATCTTTACGGCTGCTCCAGATTTTTCGAGTCCTCTCCTGATGCTTCTCAGGTTTCCCACGCCATAGTTCACAACAGCCACTTGAGGTATACTACAGAACCCCCTTTGCGCTTGGAACCTGATCTCCGATCCTTGGTTCAACCGTTAAGGCTTGCCGTAGTGCCAGCGCCAACGCCTTTACTGCCGCCTCGATTTTGTGGTGCTCGTTGCTGCCGTAGATGACAGTTATGTGTATGTTTGCTTTCGCGGCTTGGGCTAACGAATCAAAGAAGTGTTCCATGTCTTCTGCTTTCATGTCTTCGATCTGAGTCTGCATCAGTCTGAGGTTCCGAATCGAGTATGCTCTTCCGCCAAGGTCTACAGTGGCTCTTGCCAATGATTCGTCCATGGGAACGTAGGCTGACCCGAACCGTTTAATGCCCTTTCCATCCGCTACCACCTTGTGTAGTGCCTCGCCTAGAACCAAGGCTACGTCCTCGCTGGTGTGGTGCTTCAGGTCTCCATCTGCTTTGACCTTCAGGTCGAAGAGACCGTGCTTGGCTAGAGTTAATAGGATGTGGTCCAGAAACTTGATTCCTGTATCCACATCTGCGTTTCCTTTTCCGTCGACATCTAGCTCCAAGGTTATGTCAACTT
>CAZJLG010000192.1:0-3466 GCA_964546665.1 uncultured Candidatus Bathyarchaeia archaeon | reverse complement strand
TTGCTATTCCCATAGAGGCGTACAGTGACAGGTGTGAGTGCATTACTGGCCACTGTGAAAAGTGCAAATACAGATTCATGTCCCGGAATGCTTGAAATGTTCCCTGAATGGAAACAAAAATGTAGTTTATGAAGCCAAAGACGATGAACCTTAGAGGTACATTGCTGAATATTGTGTGCCATGCACCTCTGATGGTCATGCCGATGTTTGTTGCAAAAGTCAAAACTGAAAACATCATCAAGGCGCTTGTTGTGACCGCGATTGTTTTTAGCCACTCGGGAATGGGTGTTTGCAGTATGTGGTGTCCTCCTACTCCTGTATAGAAGAAGGCCATGGCAAAGAAGCTGATGTACGAAAGCGTTACACTGTATAACGGACGCTTTGTGAGTTTTGGTATGAAATAGTACCATAATGCAATCGCAAAAGGCGTGAACCATAGACCTAACACGTTGTGCCCATAGAACCAGTTTACTACGCCGTCAATCAGACCGTAAAGTGCGCCAGATGGTGGATTCCACATAACGTTTCCTATAAAATAGACTATTGGGAACCAGAGTACTATTCCAGCATAGAACCAGAGGGTAACATAGAGCTTATGTTCTCTCCTATGTATGATAGTGCCAAGAACATTAATTCCAATCAAAATGAGCGTTATCATTACCCCAACATCGATGATCCAAGGCATCTCCGCATATTCTCTTGCTTGAGTATTTCCTGTCAAAATCATTAACACTCCCGCTATCACCGCACCATTCCATAGAAATGCAGCCAGCTTGCCAATGTTGGGCTTGTATAGGCAGGCATTGCTGAGCCTTGGTACAGCATAATACATGATTCCTATCAGTCCAGAAGATAGGAAGCCAAAGAGCAGCCCATTGACGTGGGCGGGTCGTATTCTGCCGAAGGTTAGCCAAGCAGCGTCTGAAAGGAATGTGGGAACAAAAAATTTGATTGCCATTATGAAGCCGAATGTGGCAAAAATGGGGAACCATAGCATAGAAAAATAGAACCAGAGTTTCGTTACGCTGTCAGTCTCTTTGTGAGATAACAACCTCGTGTCGTCAGTTTTATTGCTGTCAGACAAGAAAACAACCCGGGCAACATTTATGTAATAATTTACTATATATTATTTTTTGTGCGATGTAAGACAGGAACATTAAATGTGCTTAATTAGAGTTAGCAGGTATGCTGTTTGTGGTTTCCAGTGTGAATGAATATGCAAATTATTAAAAGCCCGAAAGATACCTATAGATGAAACTATGTCAGCAGGAAATATGGGATTTTGGGGCGACTTCATTCTAAATGCTTCCTTTACCACTTCAGACCTTCATGACTGGATGCAGTACGGCAACATTACTGTCCAACTTGCCATCCTTCTGTTGCTTGTCGTAAGTCTAATACTCAAGAAAAAACGAAACTACAACATGCACGGCAACCTCATGCTTCTGGCCGTAATAATGAATGCCGTAGTTCTACTTGCCCATATGGGGCCATCATTAATCTGGCTACCTGACGAGCCCTCTTTTGTAACCGTCTTAGGGATTATTCACGCAATAATAGGCACAACCGGCGAAGTTCTGGGCATCTGGATAACTGTTCCATGGGGCTTTGGAAATTCAAAAGAAATGTCTTGTGCATCAAAACAAAAGCATATGCGTAAAACAATGATTATCTGGCTACTTGCACTTGGAATTGGGATGGTATTCTATGTGTTCCACACACTTTATGGACCATAACCCTTCATTTTTGATTGTTTTTATGTTTCAGTTCGATTACTAGTTGCATGGCTATGCCCAGAATCATCACGGAGATTCCTGTCCATAATATGTAAATCATGGGACTTGTCTGTATGGCGATGTTCACTGTTTCTGGAATGATTATGGTGTTTCGCAGAGCCTCAACAAGTGAAGTTGACATGTTTTCTGTGTATTCTAAATGCATATAGAGGTTGCCCATCTCAGTGCCTATAATCTGGGGTCTTAAAACTAGACCATAATTAGGATAGAAATCAGCCTGTAGCATTTTGTGGTACGTTTTTCCCATGTACTCTATTGTAGTGTCCACGTGCAGGAAAGAAAATTCTGGGACAAGACCATCTAGTTGCTGGTAATAAACACTGTCTTGGCTGGCTCCAACCGAAATGTCTGTCACGTCTATTTTGACGCCCATCGTTTCAACAGGTGAATTCAATTTCACGTCTGTGATGTTTCCAGACGTTTTTGCTCCTGCACTAATGAAAACCCCCAACAAGATTAACACTATTCCCAACGTAATGACGGCTCGCCCATAATCTGCAACTGATTTTTGTCGTAATACTCGAACAAGGTTGTATCCTGCCATTAGGACCGCCAAGGCAATCAGAGGGATGCCTAAACTTGCAAGGATGTGAAGCTGCATAGAAAGCAGAAACACTATGACACCTGCTACTAAACCGACAAGTGTCAGAAGTATTACCCGTACAAAAGGCGCTTTTTTGTTTAAGCTGTAACCTAAAAGTCCTACAATCAAGAGAAGTACAAAGGGAAACGTCCAGTAATTGTAGGAAAAATCCTGAAAGGCTAATCCAACAAAACAAACCACTGAAATAAGTATTAGTGCCCAAAAAATTATTGATGCTGCCCGTGAATGCACAGAAGTCTTGTAAGCTTCCATTTTGAATAGGGGCTGGTTTTTAGATTTTTTGAGATAGAAAAAGTAACCAATCATTCCTATCGCAAAAGTCATCATTATTGGGCCTACAGGGGAGATGGCGTATGAATGAACTGACTGTGTAGCGCCTCCTCTTGTCAGTGCACTTAGGAAGACTAGGCTGGCAAACGTGAGAAGAATCATGAATTCTCGGCTGAAATTTTTTGTTTTTGTTGTTGGCTTCATGTAAAACATGGCGGTTAGAAACAGCCAAGGCAATAAAGATGCGGTCTCAACAGGGTCCCAAGCCCAGTAACCGCCCCATCCTAGAACCTCATACGCCCATACTCCTCCTAAAGCAATTCCTACGGAAAGAAGCAGCCAGGCAGCATAAGTGGAACCCTTTAACAGTCTTAGACTAGAATAGTCTCGATTATTCTTCAATGCAGACAGCGTTAATGCAAATGCTAAAAGCACAAAAGCGTAAGCTCCAAAGATTATTGGAGGATGAATAACCATCCAGAACGTCTGCAGTTGGGGGTTCAATCCTTTTCCCTCGATCGGCGCCACTGAATATTGCTCAAATGGATTTTTGACTAATGACACGATAATAAAAACGAGAAGCATAACGTTGAGTGCTTTAGTCGCGAAAACCCAGAACTGGCTGTCGGGGTTCTTGTGAGTTTTTATCCGAACTATCACATAAAATGTGCCTAATATGAGAGCCAAAAATAGCATTGACCCTCTTGCTCCTCCCCAGCTGGCATAGATTTTAGAAAGAAGCGACAAGCCTGATGAACTGTAAGAGTAGACTCCAACAAAAGAAAAATCGTTACTT
>CAZJLG010000191.1:0-3509 GCA_964546665.1 uncultured Candidatus Bathyarchaeia archaeon | reverse complement strand
GCCGCAACCAGCCAGCAAAATTCCCGTACACGAATTCCTAGTTGGAACAAACGTTCTCGGCGTGGAAATGGCAGACGGACTTCCAGCCCCCTTCCTTGGATGCTACTACCCCTGCGGCAGAACTGTAACCTGTGCGCTCTGGGAAATTCAAACTTACATTTTTCCCTTCTGGCAAACCACGCGCGGATGGGGCGTAGACTATAACTCCAGTGGACTAGTCAGGCTGGGAATCGTTTTCGCAGCACTAATTCTGTTGTCTGTTCTTTTAGGCAAAATTTTCTGTGGGTGGGTCTGCCCCTTCGGCTTGTACATGGACCTGCTTTCGCGTCTGAGGAAAAGCGTGAAGGTGCCTCACCGAGATTTTTCGGAAAGCTTCAACCACAAGTTTCATCAGCTCGGGTATGTGATTCTGGCTCTAATAATAATAGTCAGCGTCATTTTCGGTTCAGAAGCCATAGTGAATGCTCAGCTGGTTCCTGGAACAGAGGAAGGCGGTTTTGTTTACCAATACTTTTCTGCGCCTTTCTGTCAGTTCTGCCCAGTGAAACCTTTCTGTGTGCTGCTCGAGTCGTCAGTTGGGCTGATACGTCCAGAGTGGATTTCTCAGGTGACAACAGGAACCTTCTACGAATTAGGCTATTACGTGACCTCAATAAACATGGCTGTGTTGGCCGTCGTCACTGCGGTGTCCTTCTTTTATAGACGTGCATGGTGCAGAATCTGCCCTCTAGGCGCCCTAATCGCGTTGTTCAATCGTTTTCCGCCCTTCAAATGGATTTCAGTGTTCCGCTTAAACAAAAAGGAGGAGAAATGCACAAAATGTGGAATCTGCAAACGAGTCTGCCCAACACAGGTCACTGAAGTGTACGATAAGAAGGGCGGCGACGTTACCACCTCCAAGTGCATTATGTGTATGCGTTGCGTCGAAATGTGCCCAGAAAAGGATGCTCTGCAATTGAAGGCGGCGGGAAAAACGGTTTTGAGGTCAAGAAACTGGCTAGACTGAGGTTGAGGCTACTGTGAAGCAAACAAAAGCGCTTTTTCTTGCATTACTTCCCCTAGTAGCCTTGTTTCTGGCGCCTGTTTTGCCTGTTCAGGGGTCTGGAATCATTTTCATCCAAGGGGACGGCAGCATCGAGGGAACAAACAAGATTTACCGCACCGGAAACGTTTACACTTTCGCAGGAGACATCGAAGACTCCTATGGAATAATTGTAAATGCAAGCAACATCATAATTGATGGCAACGGTCACACGCTGAGGTCAATTCCCCGGATTTTGCCTGTTGGTTCCTGGGATTTTGGAATAGAATTGGCTAACTTTACAAGCGGTAACGTGACAATCAAAAATTTGAACATCGTAGGCTTCAACATTGGTGTCTGCCTTTATACAACAAACAACACTGTGGAAGACAACAACATAATAGACAGTGATATGGGAATCTTGCTTGCAGAGTCCCCGAACACAATTGTCGGCAATCTCATAGAAAATAACATTGAAGGAATTTTTATGGGACCTTTACCTGACACCCATGAGACCGTATACAACGTATTGTATCACAACAGCTTCATTAACAACACAAGACAGGTCTATGACTGCGAATGCACTGACCCCCACACAATCCAGCACCTGAACATCTGGGACAACGGCTCTGAAGGCAACTACTGGAGCAACTACAACGGAACCGACGCAGACGAAGACGGAATAGGCGACACATCCTACCAAGTCAGCAGCGACGACGTCGACACACACCCTCTTATGCATCCCCTAACATTAAACAAGAACAACGGCTTCCTAGGCACAAACATACCCACAGAACTGGGTCTAGCCATCACCGCAGGCGCAGTTATCGTAATAGCTGCAATAGGGTATGTGCTGTTCAAGCGCAAAAAATAATGTGCCTAAAGGGATTCAATCAGCGCGAGCACCAAAACAGAAGCCCCCAGCAAAACCAGAACCACTCCCCCCAGAATTGATGTCCATTTTCTGAAGAGCGGGGCTTTTTCAAGAAGCCATCCAATTACGCCTGCAAGAATCAGCATCGGCGACAGCGCTGTTCCTAAACCAAAAAGGGCAGCTAAAACCGTGTAATTCGCCTGATAGTTTGTAATGGCATACAACAGAAAGGCAACAAGAGGCGGACACAACACAAAGCCCCTGCTGAAGCCCATAAAAAAGGCTCGCACATCAAAGTTTTGTTTAACAACTTCTAAGCCTCCTTGAGGCTCAGCCTTTTTTGGCATACACGTGCTACAGGAAGTTTTCTTGAAAAAAATGCTTATGCCAATCAAAATGACGACAACACCAAAAATTGCTGAAAAAACCGTCTGATAAGTCTCGAAGAAGGCATCGCTTACAAAGCTTCTCAGCAAACCTGCAATGCTTCCTATCACCGCGTAGGCTGCTATGCGACCTACATTATAGATTGCAGTGACTGTGACTCCTTTACGGAATCCTGCCTTGATTCCCGCAATGTAGCTTGCCACATAGGGGAGGCACGCTGATGTGCAGACTGTGAACCCGTACAATAGCCCAAAAGTCAGGGACGCAATATAGGGGTTCGAAATCTGCTCTAGCCCAGTCATTTTCAAAGACCTGCAAGTTTTTCTAGTGTCAGCCTATGTTGGCTCTTCAAATTCCTCTTGAGGTATCTGCGAAAAAAGCTTTCCATCCCTCATAAAAATCAAACGGTCAGTGTATTTTCTGACATAATCGGCATGGGTTACAGCCACAACGGTTTGACCCTGCTCTTTGCTTGTCCGATGGCAAATCTCCAGAATCTCTTTTCCGTTTACAGTGTCCAAATTTCCTGTAGGCTCATCCAAAAGAAGAACCTTTGGTTTGTTTGCAAATGCCCTTGCAATTGCGACTCTCTGCTGTTCCCCTGCACTCAGTTCCGCAGGCAAATGTTCAGTCCGTTGCTTCAGTCCCACTGACTCCAGAAGTTCCTTTGATCGTTCAAGGCGCTCATTTTTTGGCATATCCGTTGGAGCCAAGGCAGCTTCCACGTTTTCGAGGGCAGAAAAGGTGGGAATCAGATTGAAGGCTTGAAACACAAAACCGACTTTATCGCGTCTAACCTTAACCAGTTCAGCTTCGCTCAGCTTCGAAAGGTCAAATCCGTCCAAAATGACTGTGCCCCCCGTTGGCTTGTCAAGTCCTCCTATCAGGTTAAGGAGCGTAGTTTTGCCGCTTCCAGAGGGACCCAAAATAGTGAGGAATTCGCCCTGCGCAACTTCCAAGTTAACATCGTTTACAGCCTTCACTTCGCCAGCGCTTCCTTTCTGGTACGTTTTTGTCAGGTTTGTTAGTTCGATTATGTTTTTTGTTGTCATTCTTTGTTTCTCCGTTTACAGTGTTCTGATGGCTTTGGCAGGCACCAGTCTGGTTGCTCTCCATGAGGCAAATAATCCGGCAACAACTCCGCTCGCTATGGCTATTCCGAAGCCTACGCTGAGGAGCACAGGGTCTACTGCAACAAATTTTAGGGCTCCGCCAATCTCTCCGCCT
>CAZJLG010000190.1:0-3516 GCA_964546665.1 uncultured Candidatus Bathyarchaeia archaeon | reverse complement strand
TGGGTTGAAGTTGAGCGCGGTAGACCCAGCCGATATTTTCCCAAGGCTCCGTCTGAGTCGCTGGAGGCGGCTAGGCTGCAGCTGGAGGACATGGTGAATAGCTGGAAGCATGTGGTGTTGGGTGAGCTTCAGCCCCTGTACGAGAAGAGGGAGCTGATGGAGAAGCCTGACATGTGGATACTACGTGGCGAATTCAGTATAATGGCGAAGCTGAAGGAGATGCTTGATGTGGCAAAAAGCGAGTTGCTGATTGCTGTGCCCGTCTTTGCGAAGACCTTTGTTGATGCCTCCATATCCCTCCTGGGTCAGGTGCGGGACACTGGCGTGGACGTCAAGATTATGGTTGCTGGAGATTGGAACGAAAAAGAGCTTGCCTCTTTGGGGGACGCCCGAGTGCGGGACAACCTCTTTGGAGGCGGAGTGATTGTGGACGGCAAAGAAGCCCTACTTTTCCTTGGGGAGGCAGACACAAAACGTAGCTACAGCGGACTATTAGTTATCTGGAGCAACCACATCGGACTAGTAAAATTCGCACGAGAATACTTCCAACTCCTATGGGACACAGCAAAACCAACCTGATTTCTTGGCAGATTAGGAGCCTAATATTACTTCATGTTGAAAAAATGGTTTTTTCTGTTTTTCTGTGGAAAAAGAAAATTTTAAGAGGGTTGGTTATAATCAGTGTCGCATAAGATTCGGTGTTTGTTATGGAGTTTTGTCCCGACTGCGGAACCCGCCTGACTGCCCTCCGCAAAAAAGAGAAAGGAAAAACCGTTCTACGGCTGATGTGCCAAAAATGTGGATACAAAAAACCTGGAAAACATAATCCAGCTGACGACGCCAAAAAAATATCCCACCCCAAAAAGGAAGTTATAACCGTTATCGGAAAAGAGGATGACGTGCGCACCATGCCCATCCAGCAGATAGCGTGCCCAAAATGCGGCAACAACACAGCCTACTTCTGGCAGGTACAAACCCGAGGCGGCGACGAAGGCTCAACACTCTTTTTTAGATGCACAAAATGCGACTTCACCTTCAGACAATACACCTAAAACCTTCCCCCGCAGATAGCATCCTACTGTGACGTCTGCAACAGCTTTAACTTCTGCAAATCCAATAACCTAGACCATACTGGAGACTGTTTCCTTTGGGCAAGATGGACACTCAGCGCGGACAGAAACTAACGCTTAGATGCAGCGCATGCAGGCGCCCTCTGGGAATATTCTACGACAAAAAAAGCGTTTCCTGCCCCCCAAAACTGATTGTTCTGGATGGTTCAATGCACAAAACAGAAGAGGGAACCTACAGAATCCACGCCAAATGCAAATGCGGCGCAAAAACAATCTTCGAAAACCAATCCCTAAGCAGACATGGCTGGCGACGAATAAAATGCAAAAAACCCCAATAGCCCCAGCCCTCCTAGTCGCTCTAATTGCTGTCTGCCTCATTCCCTCCGCTTCTGCCCAAACAGGAGACAACGTCACAGTCCACTTCATAGACGTCGGGCAAGGCGACTCCATCTTCATAGACACCGCAAACATGGACGTGCTTATCGACGGCGGCTCCGCCTCCAAATCACAGGTAGTCCTCGATTACCTTGACATCCTCAACATAACCCACATACAGCTCGTGATTGCGACACACGCGCACGAAGACCACATCGGCGGACTCGTGGGCATACTGAACTCCGACCTAACCATAGACACTGTGCTATACAACAACCAATCACACACTTCCGCCACCTACGCAAACTTTGTGACCGCGGCGCAAACCCACAACCTAACCGTGGCGGAACGGGGACAAGTCTACATCTTAACCGAAACCGCAAACCTGACCATAGTTAATCCTGTTCAGCCCCTCGAATTCGGCGACCAGAATGACAACAGCGTCGTAGCTAAGCTGCAGGTAGGAAACACTGTCTTCCTCTTCATGGGCGACGCCGAAGAATCCGCCGAAGCGAGCATGCTGGTCAGTTCGGTGGTCAGCCTCAAATGTGACGTGCTAAAGGTTGGACACCACGGAAGCAACACCGCCACAAGCCAAACCTTCCTTGACATCGCAGCCCCCCAGTACGCGATAATCTGTGCGGGGCTAGACAACAGCTACGGTCACCCCCACAACGAAACATTACAGAAGCTGCTCACAAAAGGCGTGACCATCTACGGAACATATGTCTCAGGAACCATCATAGCCTCAACCGACGGAACAACAGTAACCTTCCAAGACAACCCAGAGCCCATACCCGAAATGACGTCAAAACTTGCCTTAACCATACTCGTAGCCGCAACATTGCTGGCTGTCATGATTTACAGAAAAAACCGTAAAAACGTCAAATAGTTTAGCTTGCTAAGCCTACCCATTTTGCTATAGAAGCGTGAGTGTTTATTGTTGACTCCAGAACATTCTAGCTATAATGAAGCGCCCAGCTTGTACGCCTCTTCCATTTTCATCTGATTCTCCGCAACCTCACCCTTCTCATAAGCTTCAGCAAAAATGTTGCCCGCAAACTCGATTCCCAGATACCGGAAGGACCTGAGAAACATCTCAAGTAGAGGGTCACAGGCTTCTGGACCCTCCGCAGAAGGCGTTACAACAATCGCCTTTTTGTTCCTCAATTTTCCGTTCGCAACGAAGGGGCGCATCCTGTCTATTAGCATCTTCATCTTTGCGGTGGGACCATACCAGTACATTGGTGTGCCAAAGATTATCACGTCCGCCTCCGCCATTTTTGGGTAAATCTGTTGCATCTCATCGTTTATGCAGCAGACAAGGTCTCCTTTTTTGCAGCTACGGCAATCAGCACATAAAGAAATAGTGTAGTCATAGAGGTAAAGCTTCTCTGTCTTATGCCCCTTTGTTCTGCCTGCCTTCAGTATCTGCTCAACCAGCAGGTCAGTGTTTCCTTCTTTTCTGGGGCTGCCAATCAACGCCAAAATTTTCATGGATGATGCCCTATTCTTTGAAGAATCGTCTGACTTCCATAAGCTCCTTCATGGTGTTAAGCGTGAACCACAATCCATGATAGGTGTATCCCTGAAGCATCTTCTTGTCCGCCAACCTCTGCATGGCAGTGAACTCGAAGTCGCCCTTGTCAGGGAAAAGCGTTTGCACTGCACTCTTTTTGAAGACGTAATGTCCTGTGCTGACGTAGAAATCAAGGGTTTCCCTGTGCTGAAATCTGATAACGTCTATGCCATTCTCAAGCGTAACCTTGCCGAAGGGTATCTGCGGCTTAGCCAACAGTATTCCCGCTCCTTTACCTGCGTAATCAAAAAGTTCGTTGGGGTCATAGAAGACAAGGTCATCCACGTTCATGACGTAGGCAACTTTTCCTTTAACCTGCTCAAAGGCTTTTTTGGTGGCGCCTCCAGTGCCCAAATTGTCTTCATCTAAGGAGTACGCAACAGGCTGTTTCGTGAGGTCTTTTCTGTTGGACGCCACAATAATGTTCTCGAAATCGTGAGAACGAAGCCACTCAATCTGATGGTCAATCAAAGTGTTCTTGTTTATTTTCAG
>CAZJLG010000189.1:0-3539 GCA_964546665.1 uncultured Candidatus Bathyarchaeia archaeon | reverse complement strand
GAACTTTGATTCCCAGAAGTTCTCTGAAATAGTCGGTTCCCTGCAAGGTTACTCACTTTTGATTATTTCTCTGCGTACGTAATGATACGTCTTATGCAGTAACGAGGATAGCCCTTTTGGCAGGAGAATAACAACTATGACAAGGAAGATGCCTAAGCCAACTAGCCGAATTGAGGTTCCAACATACTCTACTGCGGGAAATAGTGGACTTAGAACAGAATCCAGAAACCAATCTATGTTTATCAGGAAATCGTCAATGAAAACCATCACAACTGAGCCTATGATTGGCCCTTCAATTGTGCCCAGACCTCCGATTACGGACATCATCAGCGGCTTAAACGAGTTGTCAGCAGAAAATATCGAAATTTGTATGTATCTTTGAAAGTGGACATAGATGGCTCCGGATAGACCAGCAAAAAAGGTGCTAAGAACAAAGGCATAAAGCTTGTATTTGGCGGTGTTTATTCCAATCATGCTTGCTTCGGCTACATTTTGGTGTATAGCTCTGAAAGCCAAACCCATTTTTGACTTCATTATAAAATAGATTACAGCCACAGATGCTATGCTGATTAAAACTGCAAAGTAGTAAAAAGGCAACCTTGAAGAAAACAGCAGAGCAGGGGTTCGGAAGCCCATAATGGCGTGTGTAACGTCATTGAATTCGCTGAAGAGAGTTTCTGCAATGACCGCAAAGCCGAAAGTTACCATGGCGAGGAACCAGGCTTTCAGTCTTACGCAGGTGATTCCTATCAAGAAGCCAATTCCTGCAGAGAAGGCTCCGGCTATGAAGATTCCGATTATTGGGGGTACACCCAAATTTATTGCCAGCAATGATGAAGTGAATCCTCCTATTCCTAAGAATGCGGCATGTCCAAGTGAACCCTGTCCTGAACTGGCCAGTAGATTCCAGCTAGAAGCATATATCGTGTATATTACAACGAGGGTCAAAATCTGAAGCATATAGTTGTCATTTAGTAAAAGAGGGGCAACCAGAGAAATTGCGATTGCAGCTAGGGCTATTCTGCCTTTTGTGGTTTGAAAAAGTTTAAGGAAGTTTTCTTTTGTGAACATTAGTCGCCCTTCTCTCCAAAAAGCCCTTTTGGTCTAAAAATCAGAACAATTATTAAAAGTGCAAATGCAACAGCATCTCCCCAGATACCGCCAAGGGATGCCCTTGCGACATTTTCTGCGACTCCATATAACAGCCCCCCGACTATGGCTCCGGGTATGCTTCCTAGTCCACCTAAAATTATGATTGCAAAGGCTTTGATGGTTGGTAGTGCCCCTATGTATGGGTTGAAAGGAAAGATTATGCCATACAGTGAGCCTGCTGCTCCAGCTAACGCAGCACCCAACACAAACGTGAAAATGTAAACATGTTCAATATTTATCCCCATCAACATTGCAGCCTCACTTTTTTGGCTGGTTGCCCTCATAGCCATGCCTATCTTGGTTTTCTTAATCAAAAACAACAAGCCAACAAGTATAGCAATAACAAACCCAAAGGCAATCAGCATATTATAACTGAGGAACACCTCGCCCAACTGCACGCTCATTCCTGCAAAGGGGCTGGTGAGCCGTTTGGAGTTTTCACCCCATATCAAAACAGCAGCATTGTCAAAAATCAGAATCAATCCAAGGCTTACAAAAATTTCGTTGAGTTTGTCTGCACCCAAAACCCTGCGGAACGCTAGCCGCTCAACAGCTAATCCAACTAACGCAACAACTCCCATAGATACGAAAACGGATAGATAGACATCTAATCCGAATGCGGTAGTAACGGAGTAGCTCACATAGGCGCCTAACATCAAAAGTTCGCCGTGGGCAAAATTCACCAGCTTCATTACACCAAAAATTAGATTTAATCCAGTAGCTAGCAAAACGTAAATGGAACCGATAGCAACGCCCCAGATCAGAGTTGCGGCATCAATCATTGCGTTTCAACACGTTTTTAGCTATATTCTACAACAAACATCGGTTATAAGGGTAATTCAAGAAAAACGGAAAACAAAGAAAAAAGGATGGTTAGGAAACTCCATTTGACCGATGAAGTCATTCTCATGGATTTCCTGGCTCGTAGTCGTTGGGAAGCACAAAGTTTGTCTGTTTTATGCTGCCTACTACCGGAGCGGTCTCAGGCCAAACTACTAAGGGTCTGCATTCGCCAAGACTTTCATCGTAGAATAACTGTTCCACAAAAGTGAACGGCGCAATTTCGTGGTAGTTGTCTTCATCTGTGCCAAATTCGATTTTGCCTGTGTCGGTTATGATTAGCATCTGATCTAGGTCGCATGTTTCTATGGCGTCTCTAACTGCACTCTTTTCTAGGGTTCCTGCTCGTCTGATAGCATCTTTTACAAGATAGAAAGCGTCGTAGGTATCAGCTCCCATCATTCCTGGAACTTGACCATATTTTGCTTCGTAGTCAGCAACGTAGGTGTTCATCATCGGCAGGTAGAATTCACCATCAACATCAGCGTAAGAAGCAAATTTAGACTCTAGCAACTGCTGATCACCCCATTGTCCTAGTGCAGTGTAGAATTCTGGTTCTTCACAGCATTCAACTGCTATGTAAACACTCTTTAATCCAACATCACTTTGTCCTTGTTCGTAAATGATGGCAGTATTTGTTGTGAAATCTACGACATATACAGCATCAGGCTCAGCGTTTTTGACCGTGTTTAGTTCTGTTTGGAAGGTTGTTGCAGTTGTTGGGTAACTTTCTTCAGCAACAATATCTATTGGAAGGTTGTCAGTCTCTATGTAATATTTGGTTGCGTCCCAGACTCCCCCTCCGTAAGCGTCGTCACGGAACAAGACTGCAAGTCTAAGATTCCTTGTAAGGCCATACTCGCTCTCAAGCAGAGGTTTCATTGCTTCAGCGAAGAAATATGCAACTGTCTTTGAGTAGTGGTATGTTGTGGTACAGTAGTGGAACATGTAACTCATTCCTACTGGGTCGTCAATCTTTAGGGTGTCACCGTCTGGAAGAAAGCCTCTTCGTGTAACAAGATGGGTCGAAGCACCCGTTATAACGAAGGGAACTTTTTGCTCTATAGCATACACTTGACCTGCGAGGGTGGCACTGCTTCCGAATCCTCCGATAAGAACATCGACGCCTTGGTCTACAACTCGTGTTACCTCAGTTCCAGCAACTTCTGGGTTAGCAGTTTCTGTGTTTGCAATCACTATTTCTATAGGAAGGCTCTTGCCCAAAGATTCAACATAGATTCCACCGTCAGCATTGATTTCTTCAGCTGCCATTTTGGCGGCACGATCCATATCTTGTCCGACAGGTATTGAGAGAGGGGCAACTAAGCCTATTTTGATGCTGGTTCTTCCTTCGTCAGATGCTGGCATAAACTGCCAGACAGCAACAGCTCCGGCGATAACAATAATCACAATGACTACCGCGGCAACTAATTTAGTATTTACCATCTTTTGTTTCCTCTAAATTCGTAAGTATTGTAATTACACGGTTAATAAAATTAACCCAAATTAACCTGTTTTCTGCCCATTTTGAAGGCTTCAAGGTTAAG
>CAZJLG010000188.1:0-3554 GCA_964546665.1 uncultured Candidatus Bathyarchaeia archaeon | reverse complement strand
CGCCGATTTGCTCAGAAACGAAAAACCCGTCTACTGGGTACCCGAAGGAAAATACCTCACAACCAGCGCAGAAATTGTCGGAGAAGAAGAAACATAACCACCCATATGCTCTTCTTTTCCAATTTCCCCTTTTTGCCCAACAGCAACATCCAAACAGCCGCAACAGCGCCGCGTCCATAGTTCACATTTTCTTGCGGCATATTAGTCTCCTAATAACAGTAGATTGTTGAAAAATAATTTTTTTCAGAAAAATTACAGCACAGCACACATTTGCCCTCTAAAGTTCACACATTCAACATACCAGAACATGAGCAGATGAAGCTGCGGCAGAAACATTCATAAAGCCTGTCTCCGATTAACTCAGCACTTAAAAATAAAGGGTGAGGCATATGTCAAAACCATTTTACGCAAAATTTGAGGTTCCCAACGAGGTGGCAGATGCAGCCTATGAAGCCCTGCAAATAGCCAGCCGAACAGGGTCAGTTCGAATAGGAACAAACGAAACAACAAAAGCTGTAGAAAGAGGACAAGCAAAACTTGTCGTCATAGCAACAGACGTTGACCCTCCAGAGGTTGTGGCGCATCTACCGATTCTCTGCGAGGAACGCAAAATCCCCTACCTGTTTGTACCCAGCAAAGAAAAACTTGGGGTTTCCTCAGGAATAGAAGTCTCTTCAGCCGCAGCTGCAATAGCCAACGTCGGCGAGGCAGTGTCGCTGATAAAGGAAATCTCAAGCAGAATCGAGGAACTGAAACAGAAGGGCTCAAGTGAATGAGCAAACGAGAGGCGTCTGACGAGCTAGTTCCTGCAGAAGTCATCCAAGTTGTTGGCAGAACAGGACTAACTGGGGAAATCACTCAGGTCAGAGTCCGAGTTCTTGAAGGAACAGAGAAAGGCCGCATCATAACCAGAAACGTAAAAGGTCCAGTGCGAGCCAACGACATTCTGGTCCTAAGAGACACTGAACGGGAAGCCAAAAGACTCAGAAGATAGGAAAAAGGAGGAGAATTACAGGTGCCAAAATCCAAAGATTGTTCTTTTTGTGGACACGAGTTTCCGCCCGGCACAGGCATGATGTACATCAAGAACGACGGAACAATTTTGTGGTTCTGCTCCAGCAAATGCAGAAAAAGCTCCATCCACTTGAAGCGCGACTCCCGAAAAGTTAAGTGGACAAAATACTTCGGAAAAGAAGAGAAAGGAAGAGCTTAACCGAAAAACGCTCCTATTTCACAGATGAGTGACAGGGAGGCTTGATGAAACCAATGAACATAGTCTTACTTGGTCCTCCTGGAGTAGGCAAAGGAACCTACGCAGGATTTCTTTCAAAAAAATACAACATCCCCACAATCTCTGTGGGAGACCTTTTCCGCACAGCCATAAAAGACAGAACTGAGCTGGGCAAAAAAATAAAAGATTACGTAACCAGCGGAGACCTTGTCCCAGACGAAATAGTCATAGAACTGGTGAAGAACAGACTCGAAGAACCAGACTGCAAAAACGGCTTCCTTCTCGACGGCTACCCCAGAACAGTTCCCCAAGCAGAAGCCATGATGAAATTCAACCGAATCGACATCGCCCTAAACTTCGTCGCCCCAGACGAGGTCATAACAGAGCGGATCAGCGGACGAAGAACCTGCAGAAAATGCGGAGCAATCTACCACATAAAGAATGTGCCCCCAACAATCGACGGAATATGCGACAAATGCAGCGGAAGACTGGTTCAACGCGCAGACGAGAAACCCGAAGTCGTAAAAAACAGGCTAATCGTTTACCGCGAAAAAACCAAACCAGTTATCGACTACTTCCGACAAAAGGGGCTGCTGGCTGACATCGACGCACACTACGACATCGAAGAAGTCGACAAGATACTCGCACAAGCCGAACAACACCTTCAGAAATTAAGCTGAAGCAGAAACCAAACAACTTTCCTGTTTTTTCGTAGACAACATTAGAGTAGAACCTAAAAGCAACCATTAACTGAATATCACTGGAGGAAAACTCGCCATGCCGATAAGACAGCCCATCGTCGCCGTTCTAGGACACATAGACACAGGAAAAACCAAACTGCTTGACAAAATCAGAAAAAGCAGCGTCCAAGACCGCGAAGTCGGAGGCATCACCCAGCACATCGGCGCAAGCTACTTCCCAGTTGACACCCTCGCCAAAATCTGTGGACCACTCTTCGAGGGCATGAAAAAAGACGTTAAACTTCCGGGGCTGCTTGTCATCGATACTCCAGGTCACGAAGCCTTCGCCAACCTAAGAAAAAGGGGAGGCGCAGTAGCTGACATCGCGATTCTGGTAATAGACGTCCTCAGAGGATTTGAAGCCCAAACCTACGAATGCCTAGACATCCTAAAAGAGAAGAAAACGCCCTTCCTTGTAGCAGCAAACAAGATTGACAGGCTGCCAGGATGGAAACCACACGAAGGAGAAACCTTCACAGCATCCTATCGCCAACAGGGTCCCTTTGTCCGCCAAGGACTGGACGAAAACCTGTACCGAATCATGGGAACCTTTTCCAGACTAGGCTTCAAAACCGACAAATTCAACAACGTGAAAGACTTCACAAAAACCATCGCCATCGTCCCCACAAGCGCCAAAACCGGAGAAGGCATACCCGAACTCCTAGCCGTTCTCACAGGCTTAACCCAGCAGTATCTGCAGGCTAGACTCAGAACAACCGAGGGACCAGCAAAAGGAACAGTTCTGGAAGTCAAAGAGGAACCCGGCCTAGGCATGACCATCAACGTAATCATCTATGACGGCACACTCCAGAAAGGAGACCTCATAGTTGTCGGCGCCAAAGACAAACCCGCCGTAACCAACATCCGCGCAGTCCTCCTGCCCAAACCCCTAGACGAAATCAGAGACCCCAGAGACAAATTCTCCTCAGTTGACTCAGTTTCAGCCGCAGCCGGAGTAAAAATCGCGGCGCCAAACCTTGAAGAAGTCCTAGCTGGCGCACCCCTGTATGTTGTTCCTTCCGAAGCCCAACTTGAAGACTACGTAAACATGGTTTCGGAAGAGGTTGAGCAAATCAAAATCGCCACCGACTTAGACGGCGTTGTCCTAAAAACCGACGCCTTAGGCTCCCTTGAAGCAATCGCCGAGAGCCTGAAACGAAACAACGTTCAAATAAAAATGGCGGACGTAGGCGACGTCTCCCGCCGCGACGTAACCGAAGCCGCCGTAGTAAAAGAACGCGAACCCCTCCAAGGAGTCATCCTAGCCTTCAACGTCAAAGTGCTACCCGACGCCGAAGAAGAAGCAGCAAACCGAAACATCCCCATCTTCAACCACAAAACCATCTACAGCCTCATCGACGACTACCTCCAATGGAAGAACCAAGAAGAAGAAACCCGACTCGAAAACGAATACGACAAACTAGTAAAACCAGCAAAAGTCAAATTCCTCCCAGGCTACGTCTTCAGAAAAACAAAACCCGCAGTCGTAGGCGTCGAAGTACTAGCAGGCAAAATCAAACCAAAAAACATCCTCACAAAAGAAGACGGACGAAATGTCGGAGAAATCCTGCAAATCCAAGACA
>CAZJLG010000187.1:0-3570 GCA_964546665.1 uncultured Candidatus Bathyarchaeia archaeon | reverse complement strand
CCAGTGTTGCTGTTTGTTGGCGCAGAAAGTCTCCGGCTTCCATGTGAACGTTGTCGTCTATGTTGAGTCCCGTTTCCTCTGGCACGTGTACGCTGACTATGCAGTTTGCTTCCCGCAGACCGCCATTCAGGACAGCGGAGCTTAAGATTTTCAGCGGGGTTTTTGACCGTAGAATCAGTTTGTTTTCGTGTATTTCAGCTTCCACAGACTTGATTTTGGTTTCCAGTTTCATCTTGTCATTTTCCCTCTTTCGGTTTTGTCAGAAATGAAACGTTAATTATATGATTTTGGGTCATCGTCTTCACGACCACAGAGGAGATTCCTAACGTTGAACTCCCTTTTGACGTTTATGCCTCACAAGAAACATCAATGGACCCGAACCTGAGTCTATCTTTTGATGGTTATTGCCTTCTTTTGGCACAGGTCCTCACAGATTCCGCACAGGGTACAGGAATCCAAATCAACTATCACTGGCTTGCCGTCTTGGAGGCTGAAGACCGCCATGGCGCAGCAGTCAACGCAAGTGTATGAGCTGCAGTCCATGCATTTGAAATAATCGATTGAAATCTTCATCGAAGAGCACCAGCAAAGTTTAACGTCACACTAATTAACGTCATCAGATTTAAAGTTAAAGATACTTGGCTGACTGGAGATTTAGGAATTCTTTGGATTAAATTTTAACCTTTTTTCCCCTGCTAATTCTTCCTGTCTAATTCTCTTCCTCTCTATCTTCATACCTTCACACAAAACACAATACCAAATAACAAAAAACTCACACACAAGTAGTCAAGATTTCTTGACTAGGCTATTTTTTATTATAGAAATGTTTAGTCAAGGTTTCTTGACAAAAACGCTTTTCAGCCAAGTTACGTTGAATGTTGTAAGGTAATTTAAATGGGGGAGCAAAAAACAGCTCTTGTTCTATTGCTGATTCTCTGTTTTGTAATCCCGACTCTTTCTTTTCCATTAGTAGTAGAAGCACAACCACAACCACCAAACGTTGATACTCTAGGTCCTGTAGTGTTTTTTTCTGACTCAGGTAATGTCACAATTCTTTCTCCTAAAAATTCGACCAACTATGTAAATCCAATTCAAATAATTTTTACAGTGGAGGCATTAGGAATGTTCGGGCAATTTGGGAATGTAGGCGTTAGCTTAGATGGGGGAGTCATCAACAGCGTAACTGACTTTATAAATAAAACAGTAGTACAATCAGATTTTGATTGGTACTGGTATCAAACAACAGTTCTGGCTAGTGTGATGTTGCCAACTTTGTCTGAAGGAACTCATAACGTTACAGTTTACTATGGATGGCAGTATCTAGGGATTCCAGAAAACCCAAGTTTACAAAGGTACGAAGTTTTTGGGCATTCAACTATTGAATTTATGGTTGTTAGTGGACAATTGTCAAATTCAGAAACAGTGATTATTCATGAGGATGGAACAGTCGAGCCAACACATGCACCGATACAAATAGTTGAAAACGTTTTCAATATAACTGACGATATTGACGCTTTAACAATAAAGAAAGAAAACATTGTTGTTAACGGAAATGGACACACTCTTTCTGGTTTAGGTCAAACAGTTTCCATACTAGCTTCTGGTGTTACGATTAAAAACCTACTTATCAAGGGTTCCGAAGTGGGCATTCTTTTGGATAAGGTTTCAAACGTAACTGTTGCTAATAACACAATAATGCAAACAACTGCTGTGATTCCTGAAGTTATGCAAACAAGCAGCATTTTTATTGGGGGAGGGGGAAACCACACAATTTTCGGAAATAATATTGTGGAAAACTATTGGGGCATCTATATCGGCACCACCTCAGAACACAATTCCATATTTGGAAATAACATTACAAACAACAATTACGGAATAATCCTAGATTCCTCAAACAATAAAATATATCAAAACAACTTTTTTAACAACACTCAAAATTGTATAATTAGAAATAATTCTAGAATCACTTGGAACATGGGATTCTCAGGTAACTATTGGCGTGATTATACCGGCACAGACAACAATGGAGATGGAATAGGCGACATGCCATATGTAATTGATGAGAACAACCAAGACGATTACCCGCTAATGAATTCAGTCGATATTGCAACAATTCCAGAGTTTCCCTCATGGGCTATTCTATTGCTCGTTTTGACTATCATAGTGTTTTTGGTAGTTGTCAAAAGGGAGTTATACGCACAGTCTTTTCAAAATAATCCTTAAATCATTAGTTAACTATGGGTTTAAAGTTAAAGATAGCAAGTGCTTCAGAGGTATAGTGCGTTGAAGATTGGAACCGTAATCTATGAGCCCACAATCGTTGACGGCTTTGACATGAACGTATATTACTCAAAACGTGTCGACGGCGTGCTGGGAAAACCCGCAAAGGGCATGTACAATGACATCACCTGCTTTGTTGACGCAAAAGCCATACGCGAAAACCCTGAATTAGTGGCGGTTTCGCCGAAGGGTCCTGCAACAAGAACAAACAAAGCCTACACGCTGCCATGGGATTTTCTGTGCCCAACCAACCCCGAATACCGTGCCCATGTTCTAGACTTCATCAAAGAAACCGCAAAAGAAGACGTGGAAGGCGTAACCCTGAACCTCTTCCACTTTCCAGAAGAAGGCTTCTGCACCTGTCCACGCTGCCAAAGATTGCACAAAGAAAGTGGCTTGGATTGGCTGGACTGGCGAGCGCAGACAGTCACAGACTTTCTTAAGGAATCTCGGAAACTGGTTTCGCAGAGTTTTGGCATCGAAATATGGCCTGACCCTGTGCTGGCGAGGGAACGCTTCGGCTTGGACTTTGACGCCATCGCAGAGTATGTGGACTTTTTTCATGTTCCCCTTTCTGCCCACAACTATGTGACCTTATATTGGGCGGACACGTTAACTCGGGACTTTGTGAAGATGCTCAAGAAGCCAGTGTTTATTGAGTTAAGCGCCGAAATTCCCGGAGAAGTTGAAACCCGAGCCATGCTTCGGGCTGTTGCATACATTTCGCGTCTTGATGTGGAGTCTATTCTTCTTCTTGTTCATGATGCGGAACGCGCCAAAGACATAGCCAGAACAGCAGTCAATGACAGCAATTACCGGGGCTGGCTGGAGAAGTTCGGATTCGAGAAAATGAACAAAGTCATTGACCGATGGGAACAAATCTACGGCAAATAGCTTTTGGTTAAGCTGATGCACGAAGTTTTCTTAGTCTGTCTATGTCCAAGTCTGCAGAGATGATTCTTGTCCGCATCTCATTTTTTGCTTGGTTTATGATTCCCCACGGAGAGATTATTGCGCTGTTTCCGCCTCTAGAATTTGAACGGGTATTGCCGTTTTTGAGAATGAACACTTTATGCTCTTGTGCTCTCTTTTCGGTGAGAGGGTGCCCCTTCACGGGCGGATGAGTCCTCGACGCTGACACAGGCAAAAAGATGACCTCAGCACCCAAAGACGCCAACCTTCTGACAGTTCTCGGATAAAAGACGTCAGCGCATACCAAGATTCCAGCCTTGCAGAACTCTGTTTCAAAGACCCTGAAGGTGCTTCCCACATGCAGTCCCACCTTTTTTT
>CAZJLG010000186.1:0-3576 GCA_964546665.1 uncultured Candidatus Bathyarchaeia archaeon | reverse complement strand
GGATTTTAATGTAGATGAAAAACAGAAGAGATAGCATGACTAGCCAAACTGTGCTCGGCAGATTCGGAACCGAAAGCGTATGCAAAACGTGCAAACACCTAGAAAAAATAGAGGGACGCTTCTACTGCAATTACCTAAGCGCCTTCCTTGCAGAACAAACGCTTTACCTTCCCTGCGACATGAAAGAGCCAATCAATGAAGAAAAGCCGAAGTAGCCGTTTGGTTCAGAAAAGCTAGTTTTGTTCCTTTTTGCGATTCCTTAAGATTACGATTAAGGAAACAGCCACTGCTGCAGCGATTATCAGAATGTAAAGCAGATACTCTGCAACTCCGTGTGCGCTGCTTTGTATTTCCATCAAGCCCTCGTTGGTTACGGTGATGATTCCTCCAGAGGATTCCACAAACTCTTTTCCTTCCGGACCGATAGAAGTTAGAACTGAGCTGCTGACATCCTCGATGAAGGGCGCATTAAAGATTATTGTGGCGTTGTTGCCGTTGTAGATTGTAATTCTGGCGGTGTCAGATGTGGTTTTCGCTAGCCAGTTTTCTGCGGTTAAGTTTCCGTTGTTCATCAAAGTGAGGCTATGGCTGGAGTTCCAAGTGCTGTCAACCAGCGTCATGGAATCATAGCTAGTTATGAGGGTAGATCCAGAACCAGAAAGGACGAAATTTTTGAAGGTTATTGGACCGCTACTTGTCAGAATTATCGACGAGTTAACTGATGCCATGTAGACTGTGCAGTCGTTGAAATTAAGTTCTCCAGTGTTCAGGTAATTGATGAAGCCGTTATTGTTGACGAAGGAACAGGATTCCCATGTGGTTTTGTCACCCAAAATGTTTATGTTGCTGAGGGTTCCATGAGAGGCGCCAGAAACGTCTATGCTGCATTCAGTCATTGTTAGGGTTCCGGTTAAGCTGTTCACGTTCACTGTTCCGCCATAATTAACGTCAAACACGCCGTGTTGGATCTGCAGGTCGCCGCTGTTGAAGAGTTCTATTTTTCCTTTTGCGCCGTTTGCAACAAAAGTGGTTTCAGACAGGACAACATCGCCAGAGTTTGAGATTAAGGTGCCGTCAAACTGATCCTTGAAGTAGCCATTCTGGACGGTCAACGAGCCGCCATTAGAAAAGTAGAAGTAGCCTCCATAGACCTCAACTGAGGTGTCAGTCATGAGGCAGTTGTCCCCATTGTCTATAGCTAAGGTGGAGTTGCCCATCAAAGTGATGTGTGCGGTTTGAAGCGTCATGGTTCCCGCGTTGTGTATTGTAACATTGGCGTGGTCGCAATTTATTGTGGTGCTTTTTATTGTTAATTCGCCGTTGTTGACTATATTGAGGTTGGTTACTGCTTCAGCTGTTCCATTGACAGAAAGGGTGCCCTCTATGACAGCTGTTTCTCCCTGATTCACAGTTAATACGCTGTCAGAGTCTATGACCACAGATTCGCCTGCACCAGGCAAATCATCCAAGGTTAGAACAGTATCTTCTGAATAGCCAACCGGACAACAAAAAGCCACAGACAAAACAGTCAGCAACACAAAGAAAATAATCTTCATTTTATCCATTTCCTTTTCTCCCTTTTAGACAGCATTCTATGCAGTGTTTTACGATAGGAGATTTTCAAAATATAAGCTCTTGGACACTTTCACTTGATTGACGATTGTTCTACAGGTTCAAACGCTCAAGCTTTTGAGCCGATTCTCTCAGTGAAAACTGCCTTTACCGCAAAGAGAAACAGTGTTCAAGTTGAGGCGTTTCTAGAGAATACATGAAAGAAGAAAAAAATTATTTGTCTTTGGGTTTTGAGCCTATTTCCACGCAAAGAATGTTGCATTGGTATCGTTTGTCTCCTATCTGCATTTTCCCTTGCGCGTGGTAGCCTCTGCTTCCAGTTTTGAAGTTTTTTTTGTCTAGAATAAAGTCTTGTTTTTCTCCATTCAACTGTATCGTAACCAAGTTGGTATCACTCATCTGCAAATCCCACAATTTCATGTATGTAACAAGATGCTCCTTTTTCACCTTTGCTATTGCAGACAACAGCAAAAAGGTCTAAGAATTTTCGGTTGATGATTTTTTGCTTCAAATATAAGCTCTTGGACACTCAAGATGCCCACAACACAGGGTTTTGCGGTTTTAGATAAACTTAAGAGGGCTGCCGAGGAATGCATTTTCAGTTAAAGAGGTTTTGAGCATGGAATTGAAAGGAAGTCAAACAGAGAAGAATTTGCTCAAGTCGTTTGCTGGCGAGTCACAGGCAAGAAACAGATACACCTTTTTTGCTAGTGTAGCAAAGGCGGAAGGCTATGAACAGATTTCGGCAATATTCACGGAAACAGCAGGCAATGAAAAAGAACACGCTGAACTGTTTTTCAAGTACCTCGTAGGCGGAGACGTGGAATTCACGGCAGCTTACCCTGCGGGAGTAATCGGAACAACATCAGAGAACCTGAAAGCAGCAGCTGCAGGAGAGAAGATGGAGTGGGGAACATTATACCCAAATTTTGCCGCGGTAGCAGAAAAAGAGGGATTCCTGAAGATTGCGAACACTTTCCGTATGGTTGCAACAGTAGAGGAGAAGCATGAACGAAGATACCTGAAGTTGTTGGCAAACGTTCAACAGGGTACAGTGTTCAAGAAGGACAAGGTTATCAAGTGGAAGTGCAGAAACTGCGGTCACGTATACGAGGGTAGCGAAGCTCCTGAGAAATGCCCAGTCTGTGACCACGCAAGAAGCTACTTTGAAGTTTGGTGCGAAAACTACTAAACAAACTAGAAGGAGGCGAAAATAATTGACGGAAGAAGGACAAGTATATCTTTGTGAGATATGCGGAAACAAGGTAGAAATTATAGAGTCAGGCGCTGGCACTCTGGTTTGCTGCGGGCAACCCATGAACCTAGTGAAATAAACGTGCTTAACGCGAAGACAGTTCCCGCATTTTCCACTTTTTTCTTTGACTAACCGATAGAGAAATAACAGTATTTATGGTCTTTCGAATAACCTCTTATTGAAGAATATGACCGATAAAGTAGCCATCAAAAATAATGGCAGAATGATCCATGAGGGAAATTCTGGGATTTTTGTTGGCTCTGTAAGAGGATAGTTGTCTTGATTGCGTTCGTCAATAGCGCACGCGTACGTAGTGTAAAATGGAAGACATATTTTCAATCCAAATTTTATTCAGGCTTTTTGTCTACGTTTCCTGAAGTAGAAAACCACAAGACCTGCTGTAGCCACAGTTACAATCGTTGTAGTAACAGCAATGATTAACAAATTTGAGAAGGCCCCTGTTTCATCTATTCCATAATGGAATTCTGGAATTTCAACAGGTTCCATGAGTGGATATTTGTCTTGGTTGTTTTCGTCTATGATGTAGGGTGTGTCTCCTACTCCGTCATCGTTGCTGTCTGTGCCGTTGTAGCTGCTCCAGTAGTTGCCTTCAGTGCCGTTGTCCCAGATGTTTACTGAAGGAGGAGAATTGCCAGAATCCACACCTTGATCATAAACGTTTATTGTGTTGTTGAAGTTGTTCAGGTAAATAGAGTTGTTTGAGGATTCACGGAACATCATTATGCCCT
>CAZJLG010000185.1:0-3582 GCA_964546665.1 uncultured Candidatus Bathyarchaeia archaeon | reverse complement strand
GACACAGAACAGAAACAAAATCTCAGCAAGCCCTAGAAGGCATCAGAGACAAAACCGTGTTCGTTAAAATCCTTGGCTCCTACAAGGTAGCAAACAAACCCAACTTCAAACTCTAGGAATCATCCAAAAGCCGATACATAAGCCCATAATACTTCTCGTAGTCTGGGTCCAGCTCCCGCAGCCGCTTCTTAACCTGCTCCATCTTACGGCTGAAACCGGAACAGTCCTTCTGCTTTACCAGCTTAAGCCACTCTTCAACCTTCTCCAGAAACAAGCCCTCAATCTTCTCCATCTCAGGCAGGCTCATATGAAGATTTGAATAGAAACCCGGCTCCTCAGCAGCAACAGCCCCAGCCAAAGTCAACAACAATTTGTACGTTGCTCCACCCACCTGCTTTGCCTCAACAAAATCCGAATTCTCCACCAGAGTGTCGCCCGCAACCAAACCAACAAAATGCGGGAAACCCAAAACCAGCGACATCAACTCATCATGCTTTCGAGGCGCCATAACAGTCACCCGCGCATCCCGCTCCTCCAACCAGCCCCTAAACTGCTCCGCGAAACGTTTCTCCTCAGGGTTAACGGGGGTTAAAACAAAGTTTTGTCCTCCAACGCCCTTGGCTCCGGGACCAAAAACAGGGTGAGTGCCCAAAGTGACGCCGTTCTTGACGTATTTGTGCAGCAGATTAACAGGTATCTCCTTGATTGAGCTGATGTCCATGACAGCCTGACCTGCCCTAACGTGAGAGCCAATCTCCTTCAGTACAGGCTCCAAGCCATCCAAGGACACACATAATAGTATCCAGTCAGCGCCTTCAACAGCCGCTACAGCGCTGCTTGCTGATTCGACGCCGAACTCGTCTCTTAGCGCCTCTGCCTTGTTTCGGGTTCGGCTATAAACAACCACAGAGTAGCCTTCAGTCTTGAAGAATCGTGTGAACCATCGACCCATCTTTCCTGCGCCAATAATTGCTACCCTCAAGGCAGAGCCTCACAAAGCGTCTCCAAACCTTCCTTAATCGTTTCCTCGCTCACAGTTAAAGCTATTCTGAAGTACTCACGGTAATCTCCGAAGGCTGTTCCCGGAGCCACAGCAACTCCCCGGTTCAGCAGATCCAAGGCGAAACGCTCAGAATCCAAGCCATCAACCTTGGGAAACAGATAAAACGGCGCATCGGGACGAGAAAACTTCATCTTCGCCTTCGAAAGAACCTTGATTGCAGCGTCTGCTCTTTGTCTAAACTGGTTTCTGACGGCATCCGCAATCTTCTCGCGGGACTCTAGTCCCTTCAGGGCGCCGTACTGGATAAAAGCTGGAACACAGGTGGTGGTTATCTGGTTCAGCTTAATCATCTTCTGAGCCAACTCCTTCTCAACAATGGCGTAGCCGATTCTCCAGCCCGTCATAGCAAAGATTTTGGAGAAACTGTTTATGAGTATCTGGTCTTCGCCAAAATCTAGGATGCTCTTAGCCTTGACGAAGCTTATGTTCGCGTATACTTCATCAGACATGACAGTGACTCCTCTGCTTTTTGCGATCTGAACAATCTCGCCGAAGGTTTTCTCGTCAATAACCTTGCTTGTAGGATTACTGGGGCTGTTAAGTATCAGCAGCCGCGTCTTTTCATCAATCAGGTTCTCCAGTTTCTCGACATCAATCTTCCAGTCTGACTCAAGGTTTCCCTTCAGAAAACGCAGTTCAGCCCCAACCTGTCTTGCGGCTAACTCGTAGCTGGTCCAGTGAGGAGACGGAATAACTACGTTTTCTCCCCGTTTCAGCAACACAAACATCAAAGAAAAGACTGCCCATTTTGAGCCAGTGGTCACCACAACATTATCGGCTGAAACTCCATGAATTCTTGCCAGTTCTTCCCGCAGCGCCTTCTCGCCAGCAGCAGAAGTATACTTTGTTTTTCCGTGTTTCATGGCTTCGTAGGCTGCCTCGATTATTTGAGGCGGCGTCGGCATATCTGGGTCTCCCAGATTGAACTTAATCATCTTTTTTCCTTGGTTCTCGAGTTGTATCGCTTTTTCGCTTATCTCATACAGCATTTTCCTCAACTCCTGTGAGTAACCCAGAACTGACGGTTTTTTGTCATCATGAATTGCGGGGCACTGCTTTAAACTTTCTTATTCTGCGCCTTGGACAGAGACACTTAAAGCAATTATCTGGTTAAAGATAGCTTCAACCTTTTGGGGGTCAAGCCCAAATTCCAGCGCCTTTGCCATGATGTGCACGTAAACTGCATCTTCTCGGCGAATATCCTTGACGGCGAACCCATTTTCTTTTTTGATTTCGCCAATACATTTGCAGAGGTCGATTCTGTCCTTCAGTAGAAGGACTAAACTTTCATCGATTTTGTCAATCTTCTTCCTTAATCCCATAATACTCTCCAATGGATTCAACTCCCAAAACTTTAGGTATAAAACCGCCACGAATCAGTTGATCAACCAGAACAGTGGCAACTGAAGCTTCAACAACAGGAACAGCCTTGGGCACAACACATGGGTCATGCCTGCCCTGCACTTTAATTGTTGTCTCCTCCATCTTCGACAGGTCCACAGTTTTCTGTTCTTTCGAAATCGACGAGGTGGGCTTCACTGCGACTCTAACTACAAGAGGCGTTCCAGAGGATAAGCCGCCTAAGATGCCTCCAGCGTTGTTGTTTAGCAAGTCGATTTCGTCGTCGCACATCACGTAAGGGTCATTGTTTTCTGAGCCCTTCATCTTTGCAGCCTCGAAGCCTACGCCGAACTCGACCCCCTTAACAGCGGGCACACTAAAGAGCATCTTCGCGATTTCCGCATCCAAAGAATCAAAGACTGGTTCGCCGACTCCAACTGGAAGGTTAAAGGCTACGCACTCGACGATTCCGCCCACGCTGTCGCCCTCCTTTTTTGCAGCTAAAATCGTTTCCTTCATGGTTTCTGCCAGTTCCGGGTCTGGGCATCTCACAGAGTTCGCGTAAGTGTTCTCTCTAACATCGTCAAGAGACAGGGTTGCCTGCAGCTCCACTTCTCCTATGGCGGTTGTGTATGCCAGAACTTCGATGCCAAAGACGTCTAACAGTTTTTTGGCTACTGCACCAGCAATGACAAAAGCTGCAGTGATTCTTCCTGAGAATCTTCCTCCGCCACGGTAATCATTGAAGCCCATATACTTGATTGTAGCGGGGTAGTCAGCGTGTCCAGGTCTAGGCTTGTACTTTATCGAATCATAATCGCTGGAAACCGTCTGCTTATTCCACACCAAAGCGCAGATTGGAGCGCCAGTAGTGAAGCCCTCGTATGTTCCTGACAGAAGCTCAACAGTGTCTGTTTCTCTTCGGGCAGAAACGATTTCCTTGTTATCAGGCAGCCTTTTGTCAAGTTCTGGCTGGATGTCCTCTTCTGTGAGGGGAAGACCTGCTGGGCATCCATCTATGACTACTCCGACGCATCTGCCATGGCTTTCGCCGAAGCATGTTACAACGAATTCTTTTCCTATCGAATTAGACCCCAACGACGTTCGCTCCTAACACACGCATATCACTGAAGAACTGCGGATACGACTTATTTATACATTCAACGTTTTGAATTTTT
>CAZJLG010000184.1:0-3654 GCA_964546665.1 uncultured Candidatus Bathyarchaeia archaeon | reverse complement strand
TCAATATATTGAATCTTAATATGTAATAAACCTTTTCGTATTTCTGTCCAACACAAATACACAAACACACCCAGCCACAAATTCACAGTTTTCTGCAGGTAGCAGAAGATTCATTATCAGGTTCCCGTTTTCTAGGTTCATGGACCTGCTGAATTTCGCCATCACAGTCAGTATTCTAAGTATCTCAGGCGCATTATATCCTGGACCACTATTCTTTGTAACCGTCTCTCATGGCGCAAAGACGGGAACCAAAAGCGGCGTAATCTTCTCAATATCCCACAGCCTAATCGAATTCAGTCTAGTCATGCTCTTAGCTCTGGGGCTCCTCAGCATCGTAAACGTGCCCGAAGTCATGCTTGTCGTGGGCGTTGCCGGAGGATTGGCTCTCATAGTCTTCGGCGCCATGCAGATACGCGGCTCCTTAACATACAATGACGAAGAAACAAAAACTGGACAAAAGACTACACGAAGCCTCTTCTTTATGGGACTTGCCTTAACAGGCCTGAATCCTTACTTCATTGTTTGGTGGCTCACCGTAGGCGCAAACCTGATTTTTATTTCTCTAGAGTTCGCGGGCTTACTAGGCGTCATCTTCATGTATATCTGCCACGTTTGGGTAGACTACGCATGGCTCACGCTTATTGCAGGCTTAGCAAAAAAGGGCGCCAAAATTCTGCACTTCAGATTATACCGCGCATTGCTGGCAGTTTTTGGGGCAGTACTAATCTACTTCGGACTCACCTTCCTCATAGACTCTCTGGGCCTTTGAGGCTGACTCAGCTCAACATTCTGAAGCATTAACTTTAGGTCAACCAAAAGTAGATTTGAAGAGCGCACAAGGTTTCCACCCACCCGAAGAATGATGACCTGCGCGAAGCAGCATTTCAATCTTCTTTGTGTGCGCTCTTCCCATCAAAATTGTTTGCGATGGAACTGTTTATGTTGTTACGTGTATTGTGCTGTTACGTACAATACGCTCAGTTGTGTACGCCGTCGATTTTTGCTCCACAGTATGGGCATGTCGAGTTTTTGATTTTGTTTTCTATGATTTGGTAGCCGAGTCTGCGGATCAGCATTTTCTGGCATTTGGGGCAGTAGGTGTTTTCTCCGTTTTCTCCGGGAACGTTTCCTTCATAGACGTATCTTAGCCCCGCTTCTAATCCGATTTGTCGGGCTCTTCGCAGAGTCGTGACGGGTGTTACGGGCTTGTCTATAAGCTTGTAGGTAGGATGGAACTGGGTGATGTGCCAAGGAATTTCTGCGCCCACTTCTTTGATGAACTCCGCAATTTTCCGCAATTCCTCTTCTGAATCGTTCAATGCTGGAATAATCAATGTCGTTAATTCAATCCAGATTCCCAAACTTTTGTAGAGTCTAATCGAATCCAGCACAGGCTCCAGTCGGGCTCCGCAGTTTTTCCTGTAAAACTCGTCGCTGAAGCTCTTCAGGTCGATGTTGGCGGCATCCAAGTATGGGCCTATCTCCTTTAGCGCCTCGGGTGTGATGTAGCCGTTCGTCACGAAAACATTCTTGATTCCCTCGTTGCGAGCTATCTTAGCTATGTCAAGGGCATACTCAAAAAATATGGTGGGCTCAGTGTACGTGTAGGCTATGCTCTCGCAGTTGCTCAGTTTAGCCGCCAAAACAACCTCTTCAGGAGGCACATCCTCCCCAACTATTGTACTCCGCACCGAAGGCAACTGAGAAATGTCGTAGTTCTGGCAGTTGTCGCATCTGAAGTTGCACCCCACCGTTGCGATGGAATAGGCGCGGGAGCCGGGAAGAAAATTGAATAACGGCTTCTTCTCAATGGGGTCAACTGACCTAGCCACTGCTTTGCCGTACACAAGACTGTAAAGGGTGCCGTCAATGTTCTCTCTGACGCCGCAGATTCCCCTCTTGGACTCGGCGATTTTGCGGCAGCGGTGACTACACAAATTGCAGTTAACCAAATTGTTGTCTAGTTTTTCGTAAAACATTGCTTCCTTCATCACAGAAGCCTCACTCTCTAAATAATACTGGCAATCAGCGCACTTAAACTTTCAAATGAACCTGCTGCGAGAGTAAATAATATACCTGAGAACCACATGGTTTATAGTATCAAGAAAGGTGTGTTTTTATGGCTAAATATCGAGTGGAGATAGACCACAATGTTTGTCAAGGCTTTGGCGCATGCGTTGAATTATGCACCAAATTCACTCTCTCAGACGAAGATGGAAAATCTCATGTTGAAGGCGCAAAAAAGGTCTCCAACATAGAAACAGTAGAACTGGATGAACTAACTTGCCACAAACAGGCAGCCGAAGCCTGTCCCTTCAATGCAATTCACATCACAAACTTGGAAACCAACGAGAAACTCATCTAGCCTAGGCGAACCGAGTTGACCGTTAACAAACTTTCGTTGATGGTTGGCGGAGAGGCTGGAGCAGGGATAACCCGTTCAGGTTTTCTCTTCGCAAAAAGCTGCCTAAGAGGAGGACTCTACGTTTTCGGCGTCAACGACTACCAGTCCCTAATACGAGGAGGACACAACTTCTACACAGTCAACGTCAACGCCGAAATGGTTTACTCGCAAGCAGACACCACAGACCTCCTCATAGCATTAAACAAGGAAACCATCCTCTTTCACAAGGACGAACTTGTCTCGGGCGCTGGAATAGTCTATGACGGCGACCAAATCAACATAACCCCCGAAGAGCTGGGACGAAACGACCTGAAACTTTACCCTGTGCCCCTAGCCAAGATAGTGAAGGAGCTCAAAGGACCAAAAATAATGGAGAACACCGTGGCTTTAGGTGCAGCAATCGCCCTCCTAGACTACGACCAAGAACTTCTGAACAGCGTATTACACGACACCTTCGGCTCGAAAATTGCTGAACTGAACATAGAAGCCGCAAAACAGGGACACAGCTACGTCAAAGAAAAATATTCAGACAGTTTCGGGTACAGCCTCAAAAAAACAGCCTCGGCAGGAAAAAAACGGATGTTCCTCACAGGAAACGAGGCAATAGGCTTAGGCGCCCTCAATGCAGGCTGCAAACTCTACGCAGCTTACCCCATGACGCCAGCCACCTCTATACTCCATTTTCTGGCGCCCCTAGACAGAGAATACAAGATGGTTGTAATACAGACAGAAAGCGAAATAGCGGCAGTCAACATGGTTGCCAGCGCCTCATATGCCGGAGCCAGAGCAATGACAGCCACATCTGGAGGAGGCTTCTGTCTCATGACTGAGGCAGTAGGCATGACAGGAATGACCGAAACATCACCAGTAATAGTTTTGGTTCAGAGAGCCGCACCCAGCACAGGACTCCCCACCTACACTGCACAGGGAGACCTCAGGTTCGCCATCCACGCGTCACAAGGAGAATTTCCCAGAGTAGTCATCGCCCCGGGAAACGTTGAAGAGTGCTTCTGCATGACCGTTGAAGCCTTCAATTTGGCAGAAAAGTTTCAGATTCCAGCATTAATCATCTCGGACAAGTATCTGTCAGAGAGCCATGGGATATCTGAGCCTTTTGACCAGCACAGAATCAGAATCGACCGCGGAAACCTCATAACCGAAACCAAATACACTGGAAAGGAAGAGTATATGCGTCACAAGTTCACAGAAAACGGAATCTCCCCCAGAGCCATGCCCGGAATAGAAGGCGC
>CAZJLG010000183.1:0-3668 GCA_964546665.1 uncultured Candidatus Bathyarchaeia archaeon | reverse complement strand
AGAGGCGTTTGGTTCCCACCCGCTGGAGCATAACAGCTGTGGACAGCATCATCTCGAAGGAGATGATGGAAAAAATCAAAACGTTTCCTGAAATCAACGAGTACCGCGTCTACGAGTCCCGCTATCTGGACAACCGATTCGAGGTTTTGATGATGCCCAGAGAGTGGAGCTATGAGGCGATGGAGGCTTGGTATCCGGGTACAGCTTGGAACCCAAACGGCAGGAACATACTGTTGTTTGGGGACTGGGAAGGCTTTGGCGGTCGCACCACCTACGCCAGCATCGGAGGCTGCTATTACTCGGCTCGTTTAGCGGTTGGAGAACTGCTTATGAAGGAACGGAGGCAAGCGTCGGTGATTGTTTTGAGGGAGGCGCATCCCGGATACATCATGCCTGTGGGAGTCTGGCAGGTAAGAGAGAATGTGAGGAACGCGATGCTGCAGAAACCGCACAAATACAACACATTAAACGAGGCTTTAACACGCATCAGCAGCCAGTTCCAGATTCCAATTAAAGAGTGGATAGAAAAAAGTATGCTGCTAAAGAATGCCCTGTTCCAAAAGAGATTAACAGATTATTTCAGGCATTGAGGGGCACACTTTCTGAGGCAGAACTAATTTTTGTGAACTATCTGATTTCCCACAGACTTGAATGGGTCATTTTCACTACATCAGCCTTGTAGATAACTACGCCAGTTTCCTGATTAACGAATGAGTGCACACGATAAAGATCAACAAGCATACCGGTTCTCTTGTCAAAATAGCAACGACCCCAGTCTTCGGAGGTGTTCCACGATACTAAGTTTGTTTCTCGTTCACCGCTTGAGTAAAGCATAGATACAGTCTCGTTTATTGTCAACGGAACTGTTGGAAGGATGTCACCTACTTTGAGATTGGCTGCGCAAATAGGAACACCTAAGTCATAGAAGTTGACGTTGCCTGCATTATTTGGATTTAAATCGGTACTCAACTCAAACGTCTCAGAGCTGTTCTTGAACTGCAAGGTGTAAAGTTGATGAACAACTGAGCCGGAAACGCAAGTTATGTCGATTCGTACCCGCTCTGTGCTATTTTGCTCAAACACTGGCACCTCAACCACAGCGTTTGGGTCGCTGGAAGTGAAGACCCCATACATTTCGTAGTAAAAGAAATCGCCTCTGCTAACTCCAGCTTTCCAAGTACCAACATAGCTTGCCTGTATGACAGCAAAGCATAAACAAAACATGAGAAAAAATGTGGCATACAGTTTTCT
The DNA here is from genome assembly GCA_964546665.1 of uncultured Candidatus Bathyarchaeia archaeon. Lineage (GTDB taxonomy): Archaea > Thermoproteota > Bathyarchaeia > Bathyarchaeales > Bathyarchaeaceae > Bathyarchaeum. Next base: position 2,417 of record CAZJLG010000183.1, on the reverse strand, counting down.
TTTCATTAATCTCGCTCCTTTTTTCATTGTGAGAAAAAAGGGAGGAAAGTAAGGAGTTCACCGTTTTTTGAAGATTACAGCAATCATTGCTGCTGGGATAGCTACGGTTACTGAAGCAGAAATGTATGTGTATGGAACTGGTTCAACGTGAAACTTTTTGATGCAGCTGTTGCCCGTGTCGGCTATGTAGATGTTTCCTGAGCTGTCAATTGCCACCCCTTTTGGGGTGCTGAATTGGCTGTTGTCAGTGCCGTTAGTTCCCCATGTTCCCAAGAATGTGCCGGTATTCGTGAACTTTTGGATTCTGTTATTATGGTAGTCTGCCACGTAGATGTTTCCCGTGTTGTCAATTGCAACGCCCTTGGGATTATGCAACTGTCCAGCGTCAGCGCCATAGGTGCCCCATTGAGTTAAGTAGTCGCCATCGCTTGTGAACACTTGAATGCGATTGTTGTAGTAGTCGGCAACGTAAACGTTTCCTGAATTGTCAACAACAATACCGTGAGGATATTGGAATTGTCCATCGCCAGACCCGTAACTGCCCCATTCGGTTATGAATTCTCCTACGTTGGTAAACTTCTGAACACGATGGTTGCCTGAGTCAGTAACATAGATGTTTCCAAAACCATCAACTGCAATGTCATAAGGGTACTCGAATTGGTTGATGCCATTACCATGGGTGCCCCAGGTTCTCAGGAAAGTGCCCGTATTAGTGAACTTTTGGACGCGATGGTTGCAGGCGTCAGCTACGTAGATGTCTCCTGATTCATCAACAGCTACACCCATCGTGTAGTTAAATTGTCCATCACCAGTACCATAATCGCCCCATCCGTCAAGAAAAACGCCATCACTGGTAAACTTTTGGATACGATGATTGTAGGTGTCAGCCACATATACTATTCCATTACGGTCAACAATTACGTCGTAGGGATGGTCAAACTGTCCGTCTCCGTCGCCCAGTGTCCCCCATTTATTTATGAATTTGAATTCAGCAGGGTACGCCAATGTTGTTGCCAAAAAGACCAGCAAAACGAGAATAAAGGTTCCAACGATGCTAATAGGTATAGACCATGTGCCCAGATTGCCTTTAATTGCTTTGCATCTTTTCGAAGTCATCTTCAAAAAATTCATCTTGTTTCCCCCTCCTCGCCGAGTTTTTGGCTTTTTCAAATTAAAGCTTTTTTATCAAATTTTCTTGACAACTGACCGTTAAACAGAAGCATTTTAGTCAAACATTCTTGACTAAAACAATCTTGAATTATTATGCCCTAGTCAAACTTTCTTGACTAACTGTTTGCGCATACTGCAACATGCCCTTTCAGTTGCTGGTTAGTATTCAATGTGACAATCTTCAGCTGCGCTTTTTCAAGCAGGTCAAGGAAGCTTTCTTGTGTGAACTTCTTTTTTAGTCCAGTTACTGCAAAGATTGCCTGTGGTTTGGCTACTCTTTTCATCTCAGAGATTGTTCTCCGGGGATTCGGCATGTTCTGTAGCAGAGTTATGGCGAAGATTTTATCGAATGTACGATTAAGAAAAGGAGTATTGTCGGCGTCTGCACGAACTAAAGCAACATTAGACAGATTTTTTGTGCGCTCCTTTGCTTCCTGAAGAGCCTTCCGTGACAGATCTACACCCACCAGAAGCCCCACCTGTTTGGTGATGTGCCCGAAGAGGAACCCTGTTCCGCATCCCAAATCTAGGACAACCTCGTTTGACTCAAAGTGAATACTGTTCAGGATGTCTTCTATTTTGGCGTCTTGCTCCCCCAAATACTGCACATTATAGATTACGGCTTGCAGGTCATAATGCCGCATAGTTCCCCGCTTCTCTTTCCATTCCCGCATACTTCTCAGAACTTTTATCTGCCTTCACTCTTCTAAACATTGTTGGCGGTCATCATGTCCAACCGGAAGCCCGTGGCTACTCTAGAGAATCCAACTGTAGAAGAGGCAGCCAACTTCATCAAAACAGCTGTTTCAGAACGGAAAGCCCTGATTCTGGTAGGCAACTGCTGGGTAGACTACAAGGGACGGGCAAGCTCAAAACTGGAGCCCGGAGAACGCATAATCATGATAAAAGAGGATGGCTCAGTTCTGGTTCACCGCCCCAGCGGATACGAGCCCGTCAACTGGCAACCCGCAGGATGCCTATTCCAAACCCGCGTAAAAGGAGAGACTCTGCGTGTTCGGGCTGTCCGCCGTAAACCCGTCGAGTCGGTAAGCATATCCTTTGACACAGTCTATCTCCTTTCTGCTATGCGCTTGATTGACAGGGGAGAATTTTCTTTGCACGCCAGCGAATCTGACATGCAAAAAGCGATTCTCATAGACCCATCCATTTTTGAGGAGGACTTCAAGCTCATATCGTACGAGAAGAAGGTTGAACCCGGGTTTGTGGATGTTTATGGTGTTGACAGA
>CAZJLG010000182.1:0-3668 GCA_964546665.1 uncultured Candidatus Bathyarchaeia archaeon | reverse complement strand
TTTGTTGAACAGAAAGACGTCTCCCCAGTTAACCGCTTAAGTACCACCAGCAGAGACTATTAATATTCGAAAGCAACAATTTTACATGTACCCTAGAGGTTGGTGGCTTTGCGCGATAGCGTGTTTAAGGCTTCTCGCTTGTTTCTGCTGCTTGGACTTGCATTATTCCTTTTGTCACTGGCTTCTTTGTGGATTAAGGTAGAAATCAATGTTCAAAGCCCAGAGTTTCCAGATTATGAAGATTTCAACCTCGGCTTCTTTTTTGCTCCTGTCCTTGCAAGTTATGGCTTAGCAAGTTTAGCGTTGGGAGCTGCAGAATCTTCAATGCCCAACAGAAGAAAGCTGGGCTACCTTTTGCCCAGCTTCATCATCATTTATGCTCTTACAGCAGTAACCATATGGCTGGCAACTCGTTACGGTTTTGACGACCCCTTTTGGTGGTTTTATGCAGGCGTCCAGTCTGTGCCTAGCATCATAGTGACTGCCGCTGGGGTTATCCCAATTATAAAAAAGGAGCACCTAAACGGAGTTTTACAAGAACATTCGGTAAGACTAGCGGTCTTCTTTACTCTGACCGCTATCCCCCTGCTTTATGTAGCAACATTGTGGCTGCTGTTCCTATCCGCAGTGATGCCCCGCTTATAGTTTGTAGCCGATTTTTCTGAGGAACTCTTTTCTTTCTGCAGCATCTTTTTCGGTTTCGGTTCCCTTTGGTTTGAAGCCGTCGATGACGCCCATGATTCCTTTGCCCTGCTCTGTCTCAGCAACTACAACCTCCAGCGGGTTGGCTGTTGCCGCGTGGATGGTGCAGACTTCAGGAGTCTGCTTAATTTTGTCCAGAACGTTGAGGGGGTAAGCGTTTTTGATGAAGATTATGAAGGAGTGACCGCATCCCAGTCTAGAAGCATACTTTACGGCTAAGCTCTTCAGTTCTGTGTCGTTGCCCTCAGACCTGACCAGGCACGGTCCAGAAGCTTCACAGAATCCTATGCCAAATTTGATGCCTGGAACAGCGTTAACTAAGGCTTCGTAAAGGTCCTCCACGGTTTTGATAAAATGAGCTGTGCCCAAGATAACGTTGCAGTCTTCGGGCACCTCTATCTTCACTGTTTCAAGGTCCACCTAATCTGCCCCCAACTACATCTTTGCAGTTTTCCCATATAAACGTCGCAACAGCAGAGACCTGTTTTCCTTATTCCCATTCTATGGTTGCTGGCGGCTTATGGGTTATGTCGTACACGACCCGCGTCACCTGAGGCAACTCGTTGGTTATTCGGGTGGAGATTTTTTCAAGCACGTCATAGGGAATCCTTGCGAAGCCTGCGGTCATGGCTTCTTTGCTTTCGACAATCCTGACTGCAACCGTGTAGCCGTAGGCTCTGGAGTCGCCCTTTACTCCCGTGCTCTTCGTTTCCGTTAGAACAGCAAAATATTGCCACAGGCTGTTTTCAAGTTCAGCCTCTTCTATTTCGTCGGTGACGATTTTGTCTGCTTTTCTCGTCAGCTCAGCTTTTTCTTTTGTTACTGCGCCGATGATTCTGACTGCCAGTCCTGGACCTGGGAAGGGTTGTCTGTGAACCAGTTTGTCTGGTAGTCCCATCTTTTTTGCGACTGCTCTAACTTCATCCTTGTATAGGTCTCGTAGGGGCTCAATGATTGCTTTGAAGTCCATTTTTTCGGGTAAGCCGCCCACGTTATGGTGAGTCTTTATTGTGTCAGAGTGCTTCCTGAAGCCGGACTCGATTCTGTCAGGGTAAATGGTGCCCTGTATCAGATATTCGGCGTCATTCCTTTTGGCTGCTTCCTCAAAGACCCTGATGAATTCGCTTCCGATAATTTTCCGTTTCTTCTCAGGGTCAATGACGCCCTCAAGCTTCTTAAAGAAACGTTCCTGGGCGCGGACCACAACAACGTTGACGCCACGCTTCCCAAAGGTTTCCTCAACAAACTCTGCTTCGCCAAAACGCATGAAGCCATGGTCAACAAAAATCGCCAAAAGCCTTTCTCCAAGCGCTTTAGATGCCATGAAGGTGGATACGCTGGAGTCTATTCCTCCGCTTAAGCCGATTATCGCTGTTGAGTCGCCGACTGTTTCACGTATTTCTTGGACTGCCTTGTCCACCAGCGATTCAGGTCTCCAGTTTGCTTCACACTTGCACACCTCAAAGATGAAGTTGTGGAGCATTTTTGCGCCGTTCTCTGTGTGAACAACCTCTGGATGCCACTGAAGACCATAGATTTGCCATGTTTTGTGGCGGTAAGCTGCGACTGGACAGCTTTCTGTGTATGCCAGCATCTCGTAGTCTTCAGGCAGCTCGTAGACTGTGTCTCCGTGGCTCATCCAAACTTTCTCTTTTTTGCCTAGCCCCTTGAGGACGCCCGCAGGCTTGTCAACGGATACGTATGCTATGCCGTACTCCTTCTTTGTTCCGGGTTCAACCTTTCCGCCGGAGAAGTAGGCTATCATCTGATGCCCGTAACATAAGCCGAGAACTGGGATTCCCATCTTTAGGATGTCTGGGTCAAATTTTGGGGCATCCTCTTCGTAGACGCTCCAGGGACCTCCAGACAGGATTAAGCCCTTAACGTTGACGGTTTTGTTCTTTTCTTCGATTTCTTTTGGCGTTATGTCGCAGGGCACTATCTCCGAGTAAACTTTCTGTTCTCTGATTCTTCTGGCGATAAGATTGCAGTATTGTCCGCCGAAGTCCAGCACCAAAACAGCATCATACTTCATGGGCACATCCTCTTCATGCCCCTTATGCAAACGAGAATCATTTAAAGGCTTCTTAGGCAACTTCAACGCGAAAACTTGCCTAAACACTCAACTGAATGTTTGTTCATTTTGATGAGCCTCACACCTAAGAAAAATGAATGATTTCACATTATCAATTCGCTTGCTCGGTCAACACTTTGAAGCAAAGGAGAAAAAAGAAGGGGAAAGAGATCTTATTTGCTTCTTTTTTTGAGGACTATCATAACTATTGCTATTATGGCTATGACTGAGACTACAGCAGCAAGTACGATAGCGGTCAGCGGCAAATTAGCGCTATTTTCTAATTGAAATTCGGATGAATTTCCAGAGGATGATGTTGTATCTGCGGGAGTTTCTGTGTCAGGAAAAGTTCCATAGTAACTCGTCACACGAGACTTGGTGATTTCGCCTGTGTCTGCTCGAATTGTTACCTCAAAGCCGGTAGTAGTGTATACTTCTGGGTCAGCAACAAACCAAACCTTCCAGTAAGGATACAATGCCAAATCTTTTGTGCTACCCACATATAGCTGCACTGTTCGTTGCTCTTCAACCAAGTGGAATGGAAACACTTCATAACTGTCTCCCTTCCAAATTTTCACTGTTGTACAGTTTTTTGCTTCCTCCCAGGCTATGCGGATTGCTTCTTGTTGTGGGATGTTCACGTCGGCGCTGCCTATGTGGAAAAAGCTTGACTTGTCACTGAACACATCCACAATGCCGTTGTTCACACGAATACCTAGTCCTGTTCCAAACTCAAGCCCATTAACAATGCGCGCCCAATTGAGGTTTATGTAATTCGTGTTTTTTGTTATTTTAAGTTTCATGTTGTCAACTGTGGTGTTCATCGACTTTACTTCTGTAACTGTGTCTAGGACGTCTCGTGCTTCCTGAACTATTGGGGTCTTTGAGTATG
>CAZJLG010000181.1:1549-3680 GCA_964546665.1 uncultured Candidatus Bathyarchaeia archaeon | reverse complement strand
CAAAGGGTTATTCTTATCATAGGGAAGCTCTTCCAACCATCCAGTGTATCCTGCTACAATGTAGCCTCCATCTGCTGTCTGTTGCACCGACTCCCCAGCATCGGAATTGGGTCCTCCGTAGCTTCTATTCCACAGCATGTTTCCTTCCCCATCAGTTTTAACCAGCCAAACATCCTCTTTGCCCGCACCAAAAGACTCTGCGGAACCAGTTATGATGTAGCCTCCATCAGAAGTCTGCTCCAACGAAGAAGCCATGTCCTCTTCTGTTCCTCCATAAGTTCTACTCCACACAGTAGGGGATGCCGCCACGGAGCCAACTAGAGAGAAACAGATTCCCATAGAACACAGAAGCAAAAGGGTACACACGGATGTAAGCCTGTTCACACTAATTCCCTTTGTCAAATATACATGTACGTTTTGATTTTTATATCTTCTTTTATATTCAATAATAACCAGCTAGTTCGCTACAGTAAAACTCTGTTGTTGTTTTCGCTGTTTGGTTAGCAGATTCTGCGTTGTTGGGAATGATTAAAAAAGTACGCTGATGTTAGTTATGCAACACAAAAAGTGAGCAACGTGGTAGCTAAGAGGTAGAGGAAATGGACCGTAACTTTGTTGTTTTTTTTGTTGCCGTGGACATTTTGATACTGGTTTTCGGAGGTTTTTTTGCTTACGCCGATTTGTACATGAGACAGGACACTAGTCGTTATCATGAAAACACAACCCTTATTGATGTTGCATATTCTCCGCTTGCTTACCGTCCAACGTATCAATATACCGAGGTTGACGTGCACCAAGAACCACTGTATGAAGTAGTGACTGAAGGCTCATGGACGTTAGACTTTTTCCAAATAAGCGTCATAGCCGTTGTTGTAACTTTATTATGGATTCTAGCTACCAGACAAAAAAACACTGAAAAACAAACCGACTTTTCTCCAGCCCATTCATATTAGAAGACAAATCCAACGTAAAAAACAGATATTTTTAGATAAAAATGCTTCATGCATCAACAAACAACCAAAAAAAAAGTAACAAGTTATATGCACAGTTAGTCAAGGTTTCTTGACAAAAACACTTTTATGAACACCCTGTTAGACGCTGAGTAGGGGTCTTAAATGAGAGAAGGGACAAGAAAGTTCCTGATTGCTGTATTTGTTCCATTCCTAGCTTCTTTTGTAGTCCTCATTCCACTTTTTGGTGTTGAAAAAGTAAGTGCAGCAGAGGAGGGTTCTTGGACAACGTTGGCTCCTCTTCCAGAGTCATCATCCAATACTATTGGGGCTGCGGTGGTAGCTGGAAAGATATACGTCATTGGCTGGTCTACTTGTGAGAAATATGACCCTGAGACAAACAATTGGACAGCAACAGCTCCACTGCCAATTAACAACAATTGGGGTGCTGTTGTTGCTTGCCAAAACAAAATCTACCTAATAGGCGGGAATGCAGAATATCCAACCCAAGTATACGACACAGAAACTGACACTTGGGAGAACAAAAGTTCAATACCTACAACAAGGGGCGCACTACAAGCCAATGTTGTGAATGGCAAAATCTACCTGATAGGCGGACAAAAGCTTGCAGGATTATACATTGTTGATGCTTCAATTTCGAATGATGTTTATGACACAGAAACGGATACGTGGTCTCAAATGGCACCTATCCCAACTGCGGTTATGGGATATGCATCTGTCGTGTTCGAGGACAAAATATACATCATCTCAGGCGGAAATGAGTCAGGTCCAGACTACAACCCAACAAAGTTGGTCCAAATCTTTGACCCAGCAACGAATCAATGGACAAATGGCACGTCCGTCCCAACTGGTATTATTTCTGCGAGAGCATGTGCAACAACAGGGATGTTTGCACCAAAACGCATCTACGTTATTGGTGGAGCAACAACTTCTTACGCCCGCTGGGAAACGTATAATGTCATTAATCTAACTCAAATATATGACCCAGAAACGGATACGTGGACTACTGGCGCTCCTATGCTGACTCCTCGGGAAGATTTTGGTATTGCCGTCGTCAACGATGAAATATACGCAATTGGCGGTGTAAAAGAAGAAAAATATCTGGCTGTAAACGAAAAATACACACCAGCCGATTTTATCCCAGAGTTTCCCTCATGGAC
>CAZJLG010000181.1:0-1449 GCA_964546665.1 uncultured Candidatus Bathyarchaeia archaeon | reverse complement strand
ATCTCTGCGAGGGCTCTGTTTTCTCCGCTGCCCACTATTATGACGTCATTTTTGTTTGGATTTAACTTAGTCACCAACTCATCATGTAACATGGGCACTGTTTCGGAAACATTCTGCTCATAGGTAGGCAAAAACAGCTTGTCGCCAGAAAAGACCAAAGTTGTTGCTCCTGACGCCCCACACTTGATTGCTATGTCCCGCTGCTCCATGCCGCTTTCCACTGCATCTGCTGCGTTCCTCACAAGAACTGCAATGTTGAATGCTCCGACAGTCAGAGGGCTGCTGGGAACCTCTACTCCTTCGCTGAGTTTGCTTCGCAGGTCAGAAAACAGCTTTTTTCCTTCATCAGAGAGGGAGATTCCGCTTCTTGAACTTTGAGTTATTCCCTCGTTTTTCAGGTGCTTTAGAAGCGTCCGGGTTGTTCCCTCCCCTAACTCAACTTCTTTGGAAAGCCTTATTCTGCCCACAGTTCCGTATTTGCCAATAATCTCCAGCGCCTTAACCACCTGTGCTTCATTGAAGGCTGGAGCTGGTCCAGGCGCAATCTTTTTTGTAACTTTTTCAATAATCTCTAGTAACCTCAACGCCGAATCAATCCCCAAGCACACCATAACCTATTGCAAGATTTTGTTTATAATAATTAACCTAAAAAACATATTTACGCAGACCCCCAACGAAGAACCAACAAGGGAAGGGCACCACAAAGTTTGATAAAACAGCAGAACAAACACTTTACCTAGACCTGAAATTCGGGAGAGTGAAAAACGTCACAAAAGCCATTCTGGTAACAGGCACCCCCGGCGTAGGAAAAACCACAATCGCCAACAAGTTAGCGTCTAAGTTGGACGCCGTCTGCCTGGGCGTAACAGAGCTTGTCAAAAAACAGAAACTGTTCACCAGCCTAGACGAGGAAAGACAAACCCTGATTGCAGACACAGAAAAAGTTTCAGAACAGCTACAGGACATCCTGGCAAAGGCAGAAGGCACGGTCATAATTGAGGGACACTACGCCGTTGATATTGTTCCAAAAGACCAAGTAAAGGCTGTCTTTGTTCTCAGACGTGACCCCCGCGAACTAAAAGCTGTGTTAGAAAAGCGAGGCTATGACGAAAAGAAGCTGTGGGAAAACCTAGCCGCAGAAATACTGGATGTTTGCCTCTGGGACGCCCTGTCAGCCTGCGGCTTCGACAAAGTCTGCGAAATTGATGTTAGTGGCAAGACTGTGGAGGCGGTGGCGGAAGAGATGGTCTTGGTGCTTGAGAAAAGAAAAGAATGCAGGCAGGGAATGGTTGATTGGCTGGGAAAACTGGAAAGTGACGGGCAGCTGGAAGAGTATCTGAAAAAGATAGGGTTAACCCAGCAACCGTAGAATCTGCTGTTTCGAAAGCAAAGTTATGCCGCGGCGGTTGGCGTAGGCTTTGGCGTGACCGCTAAACTTTTCGGAAATAA
>CAZJLG010000180.1:0-3688 GCA_964546665.1 uncultured Candidatus Bathyarchaeia archaeon | reverse complement strand
AGGCTGCCTTTGCATTCGCGGCAGTTGATGTGGATGTAGTTGAGGTTGATGTTGCGGTGTTTTGCCTCTTTTGTTATGTTTAAGCCGAAGTGTTGGGCGAGAACGGTTTTGCCTGCCCCTATCCTTCCAATAATCAGGGCGCGTTGCGTCATTTTTCCTGGGCTCTCAACTGCGAAACGGAAAAACTGGTTCAACAAATTAAGCTGAAGCTTTCTGTGGAGTAGATGCTGTGGAACATAGTTTATGTCAAGTTTGCTTTCGTCCTTGAAAACGCTGGAGTACCGTGACATAACTTAGTCCCTCAAACTTCTTAAGTGAATTAATGGTTTGTGTCTCTTAAAAAGTATGCTGAGGTCCCACAAAAGCGAAACAAGACATCTAAGCTTAGACAGCATCTTTAAAGTTATAACAGAGAAAAAACATTGTATCTAGAAAGGGGTAAGAGGAGACTAAAAAGCTGAAACGTAACACGCTCCTATTCTGTTTCATACTTATCGCGATTATAGTTTTGCCTCTTTTTTTGGCGCTTTGGACATCTGGCATCACCGAACAGAGCACAAGCCCTGAATTCTTTGTGGGCGTAGAATATGCCGTCGACAACTACAGTGTTGAGGGATGCAAAGCCTTGGTTGACAGGGTGAAGAATTTCACGAACTTTTTTGTTGTCGACACGGTGGGGATAACGTATGACTTCTACAAGCTAAACGAGGTTTGTGATTACGTTTACGAGTCTGGACTATATTTCATGGTCTTCTTTCTTCCGTTACATGAAGAATATGTGGTTCCCACAGATGACGGAGAGCAGCGACTACATGTCATGCGATACAATTACTATCCTCACCTGTGGATTGCGGACGCCAAAGAAAAATATGGCGGCAAGTTTTTGGGAGCATACGCCATGGACGAGCAAGGGGGACATCAGCTGGACAACGGCACTTCCAAGTTGGTTACAAGCGCAGAAACTCAGGCGGAAGCCGCTGACACATACGTGACGTGGCTTCATGCTCACCTAAACTATTACCTTTACGCCCGGGAATGTGCAGGCATATCAGTGTTAACTTCAGATTATGGGCTCTACTGGTTCGACTACAAGGCTGGATATGACACGGTGTTAGCCGAGTTCGCTTGGAACCACAGCAGAGCCTTACATGTTGCGCTTTGTAGAGGAGCAGCCACGGCTCAGAACAAGGAATGGGGAGCAATGGTCACCTGGACGTATGATGGACCGCCTTACCTTGAGTCAGGTAGCAAACTCTATGAAGACTTGGTTTTCGCTTACCATAATGGAGCAAAATATGCCGTGGTCTTTGACCATCCCGACTATTCAGAGTATGGAATATTGGCCGAAGAACACTTTGTGGCGTTAGAGGATTTCTGGAACTACGTAAATAATAACCCTGACAAGCATGGAACAGTAAAGGCAGACGTGGTTTATGTTCTTCCCGAAAACTTTGGCTTCGGATTCCGCGACGCCAATGACAAGATTTGGGGGCTGTGGAGCGCTGACTCGGATGAGCGAACAGCAAAGATTTGGAGCGACGTCAAACAGCTCATAGACCAGTATGGCTTCCGATTGGATATCGTTTACAGTGACCCAGAATTAGATGGCAACCTGCAGAGGCGTTATGATAAAATCTTTTTCTGGAACCAGCCAATAACCTAAAACTGGTTCAGTGACTGGCGGCTGCTCTAATGACTATAGACATTAATCTCCTTTCAGGAAGCGGAATCTACACCCTACTACTGCATGTGCACAAAGACGTCGCAGTAAATGTAGGCAAGTTGGGCAAACAGCGGTTTCCGAGGGGATACTACAGCTACACTGGCTCAGCTCTGGGCAAAGGAGCAAGCCTCAAAAATCGTGTCGCTAGGCACTTGAGGAAAGAAAAGCGGATGTTCTGGCACATAGATTACCTGTTGGCGGACGAGAACGTGTCCGTGGAAGCTGTTATCGCTGTGGAGACCACCCAGAAGCTTGAGTGCGAAACAAACCAGCGCATAAAGAACCTGCGGAGAGCAGAAGTCAAGGTTAAAGTGTTCGGAGCCTCTGACTGCACGAAAAATTGTGAAAGCCATCTGCTGTATTTTCCGGATATGGAAAATGTGGATTGTCTGGTTCAGAAAATTGCTGCTCAATTAAGGTCAGCGTCAGGTGTTCTTTCGGTGCACTTGATTTGCTGATGTTTTTTGTTTGCTTTCATCGTCTGACCGCTTTCTTGGTATAAACAGTAGCGTCAGGAAGATTCCAGACAGGAAGCCTCCCACATGTGCTGCGTGGGCGACGCTGTCTACTGTTCCTGTGGAGACGTAGGCGGTTTCAAGTAGAATTGTTATGAAGACGAATATGATGGCTGGCATGGGGATGGGAATGAAGCCGAAGAGTTTGAGGAGCCATCGGAAGGGAAAGAGAATGGCGAAGGCAGCTAAAACGCCGAAGATTGCTCCTGAAGCTCCTATGGTGGGAATAGCGGATGCGCTGTTTAGGTAGGCGTGGAATAGTCCTGCGATGATGCCGCAGGCAAAATATAGCCCTAAGAAGCGGGCGTTGCCAAGTTCTCGTTCAACCGCGTCGCCGCTTATCAGCAGAAAGAACATGTTCATTGCCAAGTGGATGATGTCGGCGTGCAGGAACATGGACGTGACTAGGGATAGAATGTTCTTGCCTTGCATGATTTGCTCGGGAACTAGACCATAATTTAGTATAAGTTGGTTGTAGGCTTCAGGGTTGGATAGGCCCTGCAGGAAAACGAAGCTGTTGATTGCAATAATCGCATATGTTACCACAGCAACCTTAGAAGTCACCGCCAATCCGCCCCTAAACAGCAGCTCACTATTCTTCCAGAAACATAAAATCTTTACTTCAAACAGAACGACCAGACCACGCTTGGCTGATAACCTATAATTAGGTAAACCATACAATTAGCCTCGTTAGCGAGAATCAAACCCTTTTACCTGTGGGAAGTGACTGAAATGGCAGAAACAGCAGTGATTTATTCACCAAAGTATCTGAATCACAAAACTGGACCCCGACATCCCGAGTCACCTTCCCGCCTCAGGGTAATAATGAGAGAACTGAAGAAGAGCGGAATCCTTGAAAACGAAAAGTGCTCTCTTGTTGAGCCAGAAATCCTCAGCGTCAAAGACCTGCAGCTAGTCCATGACATCGACTACATTGAACAGATGAAGCAATTTTGTAGCTGCGGCGGCGGACTGGTGGACAAAGAGGACACAGTTGTTTCTTCCAGAAGTTACGAAGTAGCCCGTCTGGCTGCCGGAGGAGCAGTGAAAGCAGCTGACTTGGTTATGACAGGAAAGTATAGAAACGCCTTCGCCTTTGTTAGACCCCCAGGGCATCATGCAGGACCAGACTATCCCTTGGGCTTCTGTGTCTTCAACAATGTGGCCTTAGCAGCATCGCATCTGCTAGAAAAGTTCAGTCTTGACCGAGTTTTGATTCTGGACATAGACGCTCATCATGGAAACGGGACACAGGAAATCTTCTACAGAAGCAGCAAGGTTCTATATGTTAGCCTCCACGAGGACCCCATCGAGTTTCCTTTAACAGGATTCGCTGATGAAGTCGGCGAGAAAGAGGGACAAGGATACACTGTGAATATTCCGTTGCCCTACGGCACAGGCGACAGAATCTACCTCAGAGCCTTCAACGAGATTGCGGCACCAATCATCA
>CAZJLG010000179.1:0-3700 GCA_964546665.1 uncultured Candidatus Bathyarchaeia archaeon | reverse complement strand
ATCGTACGAGAAGAAGGTTGAACCCGGGTTTGTGGATGTTTATGGTGTTGACAGAGATGGAAGGCTGGTTATAGTTGAACTTAAAAGAAGGACAGCGGGACGGGACGCGGCGCTGCAACTGGCAAAATATGTTGACTTCATGAAAACGGTGGCGAACAGGGAACTTAGGGGCGTTCTTGTGGCGCCTCGTTTAGCTAAAGGAGTCCAGACAATCTTGACCAGTCTGGGACTAGAATTCAAAGCCTTAGAACCCAAGAAATGCGCCGAGATTTTGCGAAGGTCAGAAAGCCGAAAACTTGCAGACTTCTTTGAATAGAAACCAGCTAGTCAGTTACCTTACATAGTAGGGCTTCGTTTCTTTCTTCAGCTTGTTCATGGTGTTGACTAAGATGTAATCAAAGTCTTTGCCCCACAGGAGCCATCTTAAACCATGATAGAAGCGCAGAAATTCCAGCCCTTTGGTGGTGGTTCGGTAAAAGTTTTCGTTCTCTTTCTTTACGCTTATCAGCTTCAGAAGCATCATGACGGGCATATATTTTTCGAGGCTGTTGCGGTCTAGGTCGCATCCGATTATAATCTCAGATTCTTTGGAGCCCAAAGCAGCTACACGTAGGATGTCAGCGACAACATCAAACTCCTTTCTCTCCTCAGTCATCCAACCATCACCTGTTTAGCTCACGTAGAAGGGAAGCTGCTCCTTCTTTTTCATCTGTCCCAAAAGACGAATCAGCAGGAAATCGTTTTCTTTGCCCCACAGAAGCCATCTGAGCTGATGATAAGTGTTGAGAAACTCTAACCCCTTGTCAGTTGTTCTATAAGCCAATTCATCGTTGTCGTCCACTGTAAGCAGGCTTAATTCTGCCAAGGCTGCCAGATAGTTTTCCATGGTCATGGAATCCAATTTACATCGGTCCATTATTTCCCCTTCGTTGGAGCCTTTAGCTGCCACTCGCAGAATCTTAGCTACTACTTGGACTTCGTTTCTTTTTCTCGTTTCTACACACCGCCAGAACATGATATTTATTTGAACATGAGATTGCTTCGTAAGCATTTTAATGCTTATTTCAGTCCCGCCAATAGGTAAGCAATAGATAGTAAAAAAATCTAGAAAAAATCCCACTCCAAAAAATTAGATTTTTGTAGCCACAACAGCTCCTGAACAACTGTAGGCTTTATCTAAAAGCTTCCGCGCATACTTTGTAGATGAAACTGATGAGCAATGAAGCCTACCGCGAAATTATTCAGCGCCTAATGGAAATGCCTAAGCCCACAAAAAGGGACGTGGACTACGTTAAATTGAAAGTTGCCGGAAAACACAGCCTAGACAAGGTTCCATCCAACTCAGAGATAATACAGCACCTTAAACCAGAGGAAAACGCCAAACTGCTCACCATTCTTCGAAGAAAATCCGTGCGCACCATCTCGGGAGTAACCGTGGTCGCAGTGATGACTAAGCCGTCGCCCTGCCCCCAACAAGAACCCTGCGCCTACTGCCCCGGAGGACCTACTGAGGGCATTCCCCAAAGCTATACCGGCCACGAGCCAGCCGCCCTGAGGGGAGCACAAAACGACTACAATCCATACAACCAGGTTAGAACCCGCATCCAGCAACTGGAGGCTATAGGACACACGGTTGACAAGGTAGAACTAATCATCATGGGCGGAACCTTTCCCAGCACTCCCCAAGAGTATCAGGAAGATTTTGTTAAACAGTGCTTGGATGCCATAACAGAAGAGAAGTCAACCTCTTTGGATGAAGCAAAAAAGCTGGCGGAGACAAGCCGAATCCGCAACGTCGGAATCACCGTGGAAACGAGGCCTGACTGGGCAAAGGAGGAGCAAGTTGACAGGATGCTTGCCATGGGCGTGACAAGGGTGGAGCTGGGGGTCCAGAACATTTACGACGACATCTATGCGGGCGTTAACAGGGGACACAGCGTAAAGGATGTTGTAGAAGCCACAAGAATAATGAAGGACGCTGGTTTGAAGGTTGTTTACCATCTCATGCCCGGTTTGCCTGGCTCAAGCTTTGAACATGACCTCAAAGGTTTCAAGGAAATTTTTGCGAATCCACAGTTTAAGCCTGACATGATCAAACTTTATCCCTGCTTGGTGATCAAGGGAACAAAAGTTTATGATTGGTGGAAAAAGGGACTCTACCGCCCCTACACAACAGATGAGGCGGCTCAGCTAATCGCGGAACTGAAGAAGTTTGTTCCTCCATGGGTCAGAATTATGAGGGTTCAGAGGGACATACCAGCCAACCTCATTGAGGCTGGAGTGAAACTGAGCAACCTCAGACAAATCGCTTTAGAGAAACTTGGGGCAGAGGGATTGCGATGCCGTTGTATAAGATGCCGGGAAGTGGGGCACCGATGGCTGAAGGACAAGGTGAAACCTGACCCAGACAAAATCGAGGTCAGGACAGTTACAGAGGAGGCTTCGGCCGGAACTGAATTGTTCATTTCTGCGGAGGACCCATTTAAAGACATTCTACTCGGTTATGTCCGGTTACGGATTCCATCAGGAAGCGCAAGCAGACCTGAGATTGTTCCTGAAAAGGCGGCGATAGTTCGTGAGCTCAGAGTTTATGGTCCCTTGGTTCCAGTTGGGAAACATGTTGCCGGGGCTTGGCAGCACAAAGGCTACGGAGGTATTCTTTTGTCTGAGGCTGAAAGAGCAGCCAAAGAGGACTACCACAGAAGCAAGATTGTGGTAACAAGTGCCCTGGGAACAAAACAGTACTACAGGCAGTTCGGCTACAGCTATGACGGGCCATACGTCTCCAAGTGCCTTTAACTGAATCCTTTAATAAACTGGTCTAAGTAATGGAATATGTTTTCAGCATTTTAGGCTGAGGAGAACAGGAACAGGAGAAGACGGGATTGAGCGAGGAGTTTATGGGTTACAGGGGACACGCATTAAAGCTTTTGAAGAAGGTGGGAGCTGAAATCGGCGATGTTGTTCGCGTAACCAGAGAGGGGGAAAGCTGGGAGGGCATCCTTATTCCCCGCTCAGAGATTGGAGACGAATATCATATTGTGATTAAGATGAAGAGCGGCTACAATGTTGGAGTCCGCATCGATCAGTCGGCAAAGGTAGAGAAGGTGGGGAAGGGAGCTAAACCGAAATTTGAGCCTCCGCCCCTTCCAGAACAGAACAAAAGTTTGCCTCGGATAGCAATCGTAAGCACAGGCGGCACCATAGCCAGCAGAGTGGACTACAGAACAGGAGGTGTACGCGCCGCGCTTTCCGCCAGCGAACTCTACAGTGTGGTTCCTGAGCTTTCAGAGATAGCTGTTGTGGACACTGAGATTCTTTTCAGTATCTTCAGCGAAAACATCACATCAAAACATTGGATCGAAACCGCAAAAACGGTTGCCAAACACATCAACAATGGCGTGGCAGGAGTTGTGGTAGCCCATGGAACAGACACGTTAGGGTACACCGCGGCAGCCTTGAGTTTTGCTCTCCAAGACCTTCCTGTGCCCGTGATAATGGTAGCTTCACAGAGGTCAGCGGATCGTCCCAGTTCAGATGCTGCAACTAACTTGGTGGGGGCAGTTAAGGCGGCTGCTTCGGCTCCTTTTGCTGAGGTTGTGATTGCGATGCATGAGACGGTTTCGGATACTTCCATAGTTTTTCATCGTGGAACAAAGGCGAGAAAGTGTCATACAAGCCGCAGAGACACCTTCAAGTC